>JAAYCJ010000068.1 GCA_012729815.1 Phycisphaerae bacterium
AACCGCGACGGCACCGACCGCCGATAGCTGCCCCTCGTCGCCCGCCGATGGGCGCAGCAGATGTGCAGCCGCTGCTTCGCCCGCGTCATGGCGACGAAAAACAACCGCCGCTCCTCCTCCACCCCGTCCTCCATCGCCAGCACGTGCGGAATAATCTCCTCCTCCGCCGCCACGATGACCACCACGCCAAACTCCAGCCCCTTCGCTGCGTGCATCGTCAGCAGCGTCACCCGGTCCGAATCCGTCTTGACCGTATCCACGTCGCTGACCAGCGACACCTGCGCCAGAAAGTCCTGCAGCGTCGGCTTCTCGTTGTCGTACTCGAACGCCTGAGCGGTGGCCACTAACTCATCCAGATTCGCCACCGGCGAAAGCTCGTCCGGCCGGTCGTCCTCGTCGTCCGGATCGGGGCTCCGGCTCTGACGCTGGTAGTAGTCGTGCAAACCCGACTCGTGGATCACCCGCTTGACGAACTCCGAAAGCCCCATTTCGTCCTTCGCCTTCACCAACCGGCCCATCAGCTCAGCGAAACGCAGCACGCTCGCCTGCGACTTGCCAAGCCGCTCGATCTGACCGGCCCGCCGCACCGCCTCGATCAGCGAAACGCTCTGCTCCGCTGCGTACTCCTTGAGCACGCTCTGGGCCAACTGCCCGATCCCGCGCGTAGGCACGTTGATGATCCGCTCCAAAGCCAACTGGTCGTCCGGATTGCCCAACACCCGCAAATACGCCACCAGGTCGCGAATCTCACGCTTCTGGAAAAACCCCACCCCGCGGGCCAGCTCGTACGGAATACCCGCCTCGCGAAGCGACGTCTCCACCGCCCGCAGCAGCGAATTGACCCGGCAGAAAATCGCCACGTCCGCATAGCCCATCCCGTCGCGCTTGGCCTCGCGAATGATCCGCACCACCCGCTCTGCCTCTTCGCCTTCGTCGTCCAGCGTGTGGACCTCCACCGGCTCGCCCTGTCCAAGCACCGGAACCAGAACCTTCTCCTTCCGCTCGCGGTTCCGCACGATCACGCTATCCGCCGCCTTCAGAATGCACGCCGTCGAACGGTAGTTCTTCTCCAGAAAAACCACCTTCGCGTCCGGATAGTCCTTCTGGAAATCCAGAATGTTCCGCAGGTCCGCCCCGCGCCACCCGTAGATCGACTGGTCCGGATCGCCCGTCGCGCAGATGTTCCGCCGTTCGCCCGCCAGTCGGCGCGCCAAATGGTACTGAATCCGGTTCGTGTCCTGATACTCGTCGATCAGCAGATACTGGTACTTCCGCCGGATCGCCTCGCCCGCCTCCTCGTTCTCCAGCAGTTCCAGTCCACGGATCAGCAGATCGTCAAAGTCCAAGCCGCCGTTCTCCCGCAACAAGTCCTGATACCGCCGATAAATCCGCGCGATCGCCGCCCGCTGATACTCCGGCAATCCAGGCAACTGCTCCAACTGGTCGGGCCCGATCAGCCGCGTCTTGGCGTGGCCGATCCGGTCGCCCACCTTCGCCGCAGTCAGACCGACCGGCAACGCCCCGGCGTCGCCGCACGCCGCCTTCACCAGCTTGTTCCGGTCGGTGGTGTCGAATATGCTGAAATTCGGGTCGATGCCCAGCACCCGCCCGTAAACCCGCAGCAGGAACGCCGAAAACGCGTGAAAAGTCGCCATCAGCGGCCGTCCCCCGCCGTCCTGACCGTGCCGCTCCAACTCCATCCGAACCCGACCGAGCATCTCGTTCGCCGCCCGGTTGGTAAAAGTGATCGCCACGATCCGCTGCGGGGCGACGCCCTGGGAGATCATATAGGCCACCCGACGGGTGATCACCCGCGTCTTCCCGCTGCCCGCACCGGCCACCACCAGCAGCGGTCCGTCCACGTGCCGCACAGCCGCCTGCTGCTGTTCGTTCAGCCCGTCCAATATCGTGTCAATCGCCATGATATCCGCAGTCTCCTCGCTGCATCACAAACCGTCAATTCTACCATCAAAACCGCCTGAACCCAAACGCGTTTGCCGGGAATTCCGCCCAAACTCGGGAAAAACCCCGATGCCCCGCTCCCGGCTCACGCCGACTCCAGAATCATTGCCCCCCCTGATTGAATGCCACGTTCACGCGGCTATCATGTTGATAGTTAGTCATGGGAGGACTACTCACGGGACACGAGGGATCGATCGAAGCCGGATAAGGGGGGACGTGGTGATCGAGGCGTGGGACGACAACCAGGGAAGCCGCCAAAAAGGCCTGAAGCTGACGGCCATGATTATCCTCGTCGGCTTGCTCCTCTTGGCCATGGCCGCCGTCGCTCCAGCCCAGACCCGCGGGCGAGGCAGCGCCGGCGTCGTCGCCAGGTCCGGACCCGACAACGACACCAACGGCCAGGCCGCCGAACCCAGCGTCCAGGACTACCAGCGGTCCAGCTCGGATTTCACCAGCGACCTCAACGACCGCCGGCGATCGACGGCCGACAGGGATCGTCAGACGCCGCGCGGCCGCGCCGAGGTCGCCGACCGCATTTTTACCTACGATGAAGATGACTGGGACTGGCGATCCTACCGCGGCCGCAGCCTCTACGGCTCGTCCTACTACCGCAGCGACCGCGACAACCCAGGCAACGGATCGATCTATGAGTCCAACCGCTACCCGGCCGAACGCCGACCGTCGCAACAATTTCGCGATCGAGGGTGGGATGGCCAGACCATGCAATACGACTGGGACTGGCTCTATCCCAACGAACGCCCCTACTGGAACGGTGCCTATGGCCAGTACCCCGCGGGCCGGGAGAGGCAGTTCCAAAGGCGGGATTTCGACCGCAACATCCCGACCTACATGCAGCGGAAGCCGGGAACCTGGGAGCCGGAGAAGAGACCGTCCGAGCAGGGCCGTTTCGCCCCGCAGACCGACCGCCGACCGAGATTCGAGGGACGACGCGACGTCGAA
>JAAYCJ010000069.1 GCA_012729815.1 Phycisphaerae bacterium
GCCAACTACATCTGTCCGCGCAAGTTGGCGTACCTGCTGAGCGAAGCCGAGCGCGAGCTGTCCGAGAACGATCGGCTGGCCCTGCTGCCGATCCTGACCTGGATCTCGCGGACGGCCACGGGCGATATCTCCGAGAACAGCGGTTTTCTGGCCAGCCCGGCCCCGGGCCTCTGGCCACGGCTCTATTCGACCGGGGCCGAGTGCTTCAATCGCCGCTGCCGGCAGTTCCGCCAGTGCTTCCTGATGCGGGCGAGGGCGCTGGCCCTGGCCGCCGACCTGGTGATCGCCAACCACTCGGTGGTGTTCTCGGAGATGGGGCTGCCGTCGCCGGTGCTGCCGGAGTACAAGCGGCTGGTGTTCGACGAGGCCCACAATATCGAAGCGGTGGCCACCGAGCATCTCGGCCGGCGAATCGACCGCTGGCGGTTCACCGGATTTCTCGACCGGCTCTTTCGCCGCGGGCGGGTTGGTTCGGCCCGCGGACTGCTGGCCAATATCGCCTACTGGATGACCGCGGGCGATCGCGTGGTACGATCAAGCGAAAAGGACATCCTCGAACAACTCGAGCAGTGCAGCAAGCTCGTGCCGGTGGTCCAGGAGGCTGGGCAGATGTTCCTTAACGCCCTGAGCCTGGCCTTCGGCGGCAAGCGCGACGAGCGGGTCCGCTACCGGGCTGAGGACCGGCCGGACGAGGTCTGGGAGCAGATCATTTACGAGAAGAAGGCCGCGGTCAGCGCGCTGGCAGACCTGACCTCGCGGCTTCGATCCGTGCACGATAAGCTCGACGAGATCGAGGGCGACCGCGATTTCCTCTACCGGCTCGACTTTGTCCGCGAGCTGGGCTCGCACCTGGAGCAGGCCCAGGAACTCTCGCAGGACATCGAGTTCGTGGTGGCCGGCGACGATGAAAACTACGTTTATTGGGCTGAGCAGGACGCCTCCGGACCCTATTACAGCCTGGCCGCTGCACCGATCGACATCTCGCTGGTCATGCTCGAGAATCTCTACGACCAGAAGGAGTCGATCATCTTCGCCTCAGCCACGCTGACCGTCGGCAACCGCTTCGACTTCCTGAGCGAGCGGATCGGCACCGGCCTGCTGGAGGAAGAGCGGATCATCGAGTGCGACGTCGGCACGCCCTTCGACTACGATCGGCAGGTGCTTTTGTGCGTGCCCACCTTCCTACCCGAACCGGGGCCCAACGGCGGAACCTTCGAGCAACAACTGACCGACCTGCTGATCGACCTGCACACCGCCACCCGCGGCCGCGGACTGGTGCTGTTCACCTCGTACCAGATGCTCAACATGGTCTATCCGGATGTGAAACGCGGCGTCGAGTCGGCGGGCTATCCGGTCCTGGGCCAGGGCCACGACGGCGGGCGCGACCAGCTCACCTCGGTGTTCCGGCGGGTGGTCCACTCGGTGCTGCTGGGCACGCACAGCTTCTGGGAAGGCGTCGACGTGCCCGGCGAGTCTTTGAGCTGCCTGACCATCGCCAAGCTGCCGTTCGCGGTGTTCACCGATCCGATCGTGGCCGCCCGCTGTGAAGCCGTCGAGCACTCCGGCCGCAACGCCTTCATGCACTACAGCGTTCCCTCCGCCGTGGTGCGGCTGCGGCAGGGCTTCGGCCGGCTGATCCGCCACCGCAATGACCGCGGCGTGGTCATTCTGGCCGACCGGCGGGTCTTGACCCGCCAGTACGGCCGACAGTTCCTCAGTTCCCTTCCCGCCCGACACCAGGCGTTCGGCAACAAGCGGATGATGATCGAGACGGTCCGCAGATTCCTCGACGGCCCGACCGCTGAAGCGGCCTCGCCGGAACCGCCGCGGCGCCGCACCAGGGCGTCTACCTCTTCGCGTCCAGCCGCACCACCGCTTTGATCAGCTCGCGCCGCCGAACCGCCTCGAACGCCTCGCCGATCGCCTCCAGCGGAAAAACCCGATCCAGGTCCAGGTAGTTTTCGGCCCGCAGCCAGCCCGCTTCGAGCCACCGCATCACCGGATCGTGGCCTTCGCCCTCCTGATAGCCGGAGTTGGCCACGGTAAAACTGACCGGCTGCATCGGGTTGATCGCCGTGTCGCCGAAACTGTCCATGCCGTAGACGCTGACCGTTCCGCCCGACTTGAGCAGCGGGATCGCGCCGCTGAGCACGCCCTGACGGCCGAGGGCGTCGATGATGAGGTCGAAACCGTCCAATCCGCGGCCCCTGGCCTCGCCGATCAGGTTTTCGGCGTCGTAGCGCAGGTAGTCGGTCACGCCGACCCTGGCCGCCGCCTCGCGGCGTTTCGCGCTGCCGATCATCGCCACGCGGCCGGCCATGAAGTTGCTTGCGTGGTTGGCGAACGCCAGACCGTTGGCGCCTGAGCCGATCACCAGCACCGACGAGCCGACCCGCACGCCGATCCGGCTGATGAAACTGAACGTCTCGCGCCACGTGATGATCATGGTCGCCTTGGCCGGGTCCGTGCCTTCCGGCAGCACGCGGTGAATGCCGGTGGACCAGCCCGGATCGATCCCCGCCTCGAGCATCGCCCGGTGATCAGCCGCCACGCCGCGCTCGGCGAAACCGCCCCAGTTGCTCTTGAGGTCGCCCTGTTCCGGATTGATCACCCGCGTGACCAGATCGCCGGGCTTTAGGTACCGCACCTTCGGCCCGACCTCGATCACCCGTCCGATCGTCTCATGGCCCAGCATGGTCGGAAATTCGATCGGAAACGGCATCTTATGATTGGCGATGATGTGCAGGTCCGTCCCGCTGCACGTCGCCCCGTACAGATTATCGCACAGGCAGTCGAACTCGCCGATCCGCGGATCGGGCACGTCGCGAACCACCAGTTTTCCCGGACCTTCCACTACGGCTGCATTCATCGTCTTGCCCTCATGGTTGTTTGCGTCCTGAGCCTAGCTCCACCGGATCACCGCGCCGAGCAAGTTCTTCACCCGGCCGCGATTCACGTCGTCGTAGAACTTCGGGGCCTCGCGGGCGTCCAGTCGGTGGGTGATTGTCCGTCCCCAGTCCAGCGCCCCTTCCGCCATCAGTTTGATCACCGTCCGCCTCGACGGGACATAGCCGTCATCGCAGGGGAAAAACGCCCTGATGCGGCGATTGTGGGCTTCGAGGAACCGGAAGCTCAGCGGCCCGGCGCCGTAGTTGCCCTGGAACACGAATTTACCTTCCCGCCGGCACAAGGCGATCCCCAAATCCACGCACTTGGGATTGCCCGACGCCTCGAATACGACGTCCGCCCCGTCCGGAACGATCTGCTTCATGCGTTCGTCCAGGTCCTCCCGCGAAGAGTTGATCGTGTGGTCCGCGCCCAGTTGCCTGGCCACAGCGAGCCGCTGATCGTCGATATCCACCGCCACCGTCACCGCCCCGCGCAGCTTGGCCGTCGCCACGTTGCCCAGACCGATCAGGCCCGCGCCGATCACCACCACCCGATCGCCCATCGCGACACCGGCCATGTTCACGCCGTTCAGTCCGACCGACGGCATCACGAAGAGCGACGCCGCCTCCTCGTCCACGCCTTCCGGCAGTTTCGCCGGCCCGTGCAGCACGTTCGTCGAATCGGTCACCACGTGCGAGGCGTGCGCTCCCGACGTCGCCGAGACGGGCCGGCCTTGCCACGTGATTCCCGCACTGCAGCCGCGGTAGTAGATTCTGTCACCCACCGCGAAGTCCTTCACCGCCGAACCGACCTGTTCGACGATCCCCACGCCCTGGTACCCGGTGATGATCGGAAACGGCCCCCACGAGACCTGGCTGCGCACCAGCAGCAGTTCGGTGCCGATGCTCACCCCGGTGCGCAGCGCCCGCACCCACAGGTCCCGCGGCTGAAGCGGCGAGTATTCCACCTCATCCAGAACAAACTCCTGCTGCTCCGTGCACACCAGCGCCTGGGCCTTCATCCGTGGTTTCTCCTTCGCCGTCTGATCGTACGTAAATGACATTTCAACGCCGCACCCTGTCAGCAAATCAAATCCTGTAGACCTGTTCAAGGGAACATTCTTGACAAGTATGGTACGAAAATGATCCAATGAACCGACGAAGGAGGGTCCGTTGTGAACGACTGGCTTCTGCGCATCTCGCCCTGCCCGCGTGTGATCGGCGGCTCGACCGCCCCGCGCGGCTGGATCGAGCCTCTGCGGGTGATCTACGACCACGAACTGGTGCTCTTCGCCGGCGGCACGTGCCTGGTCGAGATCGGCGCCGATCGCTTCGAGTGCCCGCCCGAGAGCTTCATCATCGTGCCGCCCGGCCGGCTCCACGTCTCGCGTCAATCCGGCCCGGCCGCCGTGGCCCGCAGTTGGGTCCACTTCGACTGGAGCTACCAGGGCCCAATCGGCGAGACGCCCGTCCTGACCTACCATCCGGGCCCGGTCCGCCCGGAGTTATACCGTCCGGCTCCGGCGTTTGTGCCCAAGACCATCCTCCACGGTCCGATCGCCTCGCCCTCCGCCGCCTTCGATCTGCACCAGCGTCTCCAATCCCGCTGGAACTCCGGCGGCCGTCACGACCGCTTGGCCGCCCGCGGCCTGCTGCTCGAGCTGCTGGTGGAACTGCTGGATCGAAGCGGCGAACCGCCCTCCAGCCGACCCGAAGGCGACCCCATCGCCGCCCGCGTCCGGCGGCGCCTCGACCAGCTTTCGCTTCAGCCGTTTCGCGAGGCCGTCTCGATCCAGTCCGCCCTCGAGCAACTCGGCTGCAGCTATGCCCACGCCTGCCGGCGGTTCAAACGCGCGTACGGCCTCTCGCCGCTGGCCTACCTCAGCGCCCTGCGGGTCGAGCGGGCCAAGCTCCTGCTTCGCGACTCGGACCTGACCGTCGCCCAGATCGCCCAGCGGCTCGGTTTCGACAACGTCGGCTACTTCATCCGACGCTTCCGCCGTCAGACCGCTCTCTCACCCCGGGCCTTCGCCCGCCGACAGAGGCCTTGAGGCCGGACCCCGATTTGGCGTCAAAAAGCGTTGCATCCGATCCGACGGCCGGTATCATGGGCCGTTTAACGTTCACAGGAGGCCCGCGAGATGTCCATCGACAAGGTTGCCGCCCAGCTCTACACGCTTCGCGATCTGTGCAAGACGCCCGCCGACATCGCCGAGACCCTCAAGAAGGTCCGCCAGATCGGTTACCCGGCCGTTCAGGTTTCGGGCATCGGCCCGATCGATCCGAAGGAACTGCGCAAGCTCTGCGACGATCTGGGCCTGGTCATCTGCGCCTCGCACACGGGATATGACGACCTGATGAACAAGCTGACCGAGGTCATTGCCAAGCACCAGGTCTGGGGCTGCACGCAGATCGCCGTGCCCGTAACCCCGGACAAGATGCGAAACCAGAGCGGCTACGTCCAGTTCGCCAGGGAAATGTCCAAGGTCGGACAGCGGCTCGCCAAAGAGGGCATCACCCTCAGCTACCACAACCACTCATTCGAATTCCAGAAGTACGGCGGAAAGACCGGCTTGGAACTGATTTACGACAACTCCGATCCGCAGTACTTCCAGGGTGAGATCGACACCTACTGGGTCCAGCACGGCGGCGGCGACCCGGCCGGGTGGTGCCGGCGGCTCAAGAATCGCCTGCCCCTGGTTCACCTGAAGGACTACGGCATTGTCGACAACAAGCCGACCTACATGGAAATCGGCGAAGGCAACCTGAACTGGGCGGCCATCCTGCCGGCCTGCCGCGACGCCGGCACGCAGTGGTACCCGGTCGAGCAGGATGTCTGCCCCGGCGACCCGATCGAGAGCATGAAGATCAGCTTCGAGAATCTCAAACGTCTTTTCAAGCAGGCCTGATACGCTCTTGACAAAATCCCGCCGCCGGAATTCAATTGACCAGATAGGCTGTGGGAGGTTGTCGGCCCTAGTGCCGTCAACGTCATTGCAGCTTTAGCAGTTTAAGCAATAATGAGGGTGTAGCTCAGTCGGTAGAGCAACGGCCTTTTAAGTCGTAGGTCCTGGGTTCGAGTCCCAGCGCCCTCATTTGGTTTCGATCTCGTGTCGTTTTCCCCGTCCCTGCCGACGCTCTCGCGGAGTCGACGTTCAGGCCGGCTCAACGACCAGCATCGCGTGGCCGTCGAGCACGGTAACCCGGGTCTGGACATAGCCGTCCTGGTAGTCGAACTGTATCTCTCGCCCCTCGGGCTGCAACGTCAGACGGTGCGGCTTTCGGTCGGTCCGCACGGCGATCGGCATGTCCACCAGCGGGAACGGGTCGTGGACCAGGTCCAGCCCCTCCGCTTGCCGCGACGGCAGGTAGCTGATCAGGTGGACGACCAACGTTCGCTGCCGACGGGCGACCGTCGCCTCCAGATGGACCGGCCCCTGGTCGCGGACCAGCGGGCGCGGCAACAGGCGGTCGATGCAGTGGCCCAGAATCTGCCGATAGGCGACGTTGGCGTGCTTCCCGAACGCCTCCAGGATCGGCACAGCGAAGGTGATCACCGATCCGTGCTGGACCGCGGCGGCAAATCGGGAGAGGCAGTCCGGCGGCGTGTACTCGTGGCCGCTGAAGCGATCGTATGACCGTTCGAAGTAGGGCTCCACGACGCGGCAGAGGGCTTGCGATCCCTTCGCGGCGGTCATGCGGAATCCCCGCTCGTACATCACGGTATCGAACGGATCGATTCCCGCCTGGATTTCCCGGCCGGGCCGCAGGAAGACGTGGCTGTACGGCGATGGGCCGTGCGTCGAGATTCCCTGTTCCTTCAGCACCGGCTGGCCGGTCTCATCCAAGGCGGAGGGGCCGGAGAGGATCAGCGATCCGCCGGCCTTCAGGTAGGCCCGCAGTCTGGTCCGCAAGTCGGCATCCACCTTTGTCGTTTCCGGGATCAGGACCAGTTTGTAGGGCTTCACGTCGCCCGATGGCGGAAGCAGATCGAACTGATGGCGAAGCTGCTGAAGGGCCCGTATGGTTCCCAGCCCCGCCGGTCCCGGCTGATCGCCGAGCTTCGGATCGACGACGACCGCGATCTCGCTCATGATCTTGGCGCCGGCCACGAACGGCCCGCAGGATTCGATGTACCGATAGGCGTCACCGATGAGCCTGTACGTGGCCGGATGGAGGGCGGCGCGGGGATGCAGCAGGTCGCCCACGCCGCAGGTAATCCCCTGGCTGAGCATCAGGCAGCACTCGTACTTGAGGGCGGCCTTCGGCTTGAGGGCGCCGTTGTCACCCCAGCTCTTGTGGAACCGGCCGGTGTGGCTGAGCGTGGGCAGGCCAAACGGCCGGATGAACCGGGCCACATAGGGGAAGTATGCGTATCCCCAGCCGCCGGTGGGAAGGCTCTCGATCTCCACGTGGCGGAGGAACTTCTTCTCGACGTCCAGATGGGCCTTGGGCCGCGAATTGTACCAGATGCCGTGGCTGGGACGGCCCTTCTGGAACCGGTCCAGGAGGCGGTTGTAGCGGGCCATGTACTCGTGGACCACCAGGCGGGCGTAGCGGTTGCGGTCGGCTTCGTCCTGCGGGTCGAGGCCCTTGCGTTTCATGCCGTCGATCGCCCACTTGCTCGCGCTCGGCTGATCCCAGCACATGTCGAGGAACAGCCCGTCGACCGGGGCGAAGCGCTTGAGTATCTCCGCGATCTGGTCGGCCACATAGTCCTGGTACGGGCTGGACATGTCCATGATCTGCCAGCCGGCCGTGAAGGCGGATGAGAGCCATTTGACCTGCTGGAGGTCCGGGGTGAGGGCGATCCATTCCGGATGCGTGTTGGCGGCGTATTCGTCGCACTGCACACTGATGTAGATGGGCGTTTGGATGCCGACGCTGCGCAGGGCTTCGATCTGCTCACCGAGCAGGTCCAGGCCTTTGGGCAGCGAGGGATGCCGCTCGGGACGCTTGGTGTCGTAGTATAAATGCCCGTGATGGCACTTGGCAAACAGGGTCACGCTGTCAACGTGGGCCTCCTTGAACGTCCGGGCAAACGATCTGGGATCGAAGTCTTTTGCCACGTCGGGAACGTCGGGCCCGGTGTGAAAATCGAGATGAACCGTTCGCGACGGGAAGCTCAGATTCCGTTTTGCCATTTCCATTTGCTCCAAGATGAGGTCTGCCGCTGCGACTCAAGACGGATGATGATTGTACGGCGAAGTCCGTCATTCCTCCACAGCCAGCGTCACCGGGCCGTACAGACCGGAGGGAACCAGGCGGTTGTCGGGTTTGAGGGCTCCGATGGTTTCCTGCAGGGAAGTCCAGGTGAGGCGTTGAGGTTCGGGCAAGTTCAGGTCGCCGATGATCCGGTTGGCCCAGAGGTTGACGATGTCGATCTTCAATTCGTTGCCCCTCGGCTTGAGCAGACCCGTCACTTCGACCCGCCACGGCGGACACCACAGGACACCCAGGTCACGGCCGTTGAGTCGGACTTCGGCCAGGGACCGCAATCGTCCCAGATCGAGAAAGACCCGTTGGTTCTTCGTTTGAAAGGCCTCGGTGGCGTCGAAGTTCTTTTTGTAGGTCGCCCGTCCGGAATAGTACTTGATGCCCGGCTCGGGCCGGGTAGTCCAATCCTCCAGGGTATTGAAGACGACTCGGGCCGGTCCGCCCCACTTCGGATCGAATGCGACGGTCCAAGGCCCGTCGATCGGGACGATCGGCTTGAGTTCGGGGAAATTCCTGGAGGCTTCCGTATTGGTTTTTGCCGGGACGGTCCGGCGAAAGACGACAAAGCAACTGCCGGAAGGCGGCAACGTCAGGGGTACGATCGTGCGTCCGTTTTCGGTCCGGAACTCCGGCAGGTCCCGCCGGGTACCGGTGACCGGGTCCCACAATTCGGGCTGTTTGCCGACCACACGGAGACTGACTTCCATCCGGATCGTGTCCTTCGCCAGGTCGTTGATCGCAAAGGAGTCGTATCGCCGTTCACAGATTTCCAGGGACGAGCCGTGGTCGATGATGTTTTGCTGATTGGAGATAAAATACCACTCCTCACCGTCCGTCCGGCGATGGGTCCACTCGACGGGTCCGTCACCGCCGTCGCGACGGATGATCTCGACGTCCGGTTCGACGCCCATGGACTTGAGCACTTCGCCGACAGG
Organism: Phycisphaerae bacterium; assembly: GCA_012729815.1. Taxonomy (NCBI): domain Bacteria; kingdom Pseudomonadati; phylum Planctomycetota; class Phycisphaerae; species Phycisphaerae bacterium. Next base: position 9,041 of record JAAYCJ010000069.1, read on the forward strand.
CCGGTTCCAAGTCACGCGGTTCCACACGTCGTCGGCCAGGGCCCGTACCCGCTCGTCGCAGCGGGGATAGTCCATCAGGCTGGGCGATTCCTGCGGCTTGGGCCCGATGACCGTCACGCCCGCTTGGACCAGGGCCTTGATTTTTCCCAGCGTCTCCGGCGTCAACCGCGGATCGTCCTTGAGGACCAGGACGCGATAGCTCATGCCGTCCGGCAGGGCCAGGCGGCCGTCTTTGACTTCCACGCGGGTTCGAAGCGTATCGGCGTCGCAGCCGTCGTAGGCGTATCCGTCGGGCAAGGCCGGACGGATCAGGTTCTTCGACGGCAGGGTGTTCGGCGCCCCTTCGCCGTAGAAATAAAGAATGTCGGCGACGAAGCGGCCCTGCTGGAGCAGTTGCGAACATCGGCGGAGGTAATCGACGTAGGCCTTGGCGGGCCGGCCCCACCATGTGTTCATCCGGCTGAAGTTGACGCCGAACGGCCCCATGGTCATGCCGGGAGCGCGGTCCGGCCAGGGGTGATGGGCCCAGGAGTGGAAGACCAGGCGGTTGATGCCCATGGCAAAAGCCAGATCGCCGATCCCTTTCAGGCCGTACGGATCGGTCTGCCATCGGCAGAAGGTGGTGAAGGCTTCCGCCGCGGCCACCGGCCGGCCGTAGATGTGACTTGCCGACGCCGCCTCGACCGGGTCCCACCGGGCCCAGTGGTCACCGTAGAGGAAATTGGGCATTTGGAATTCACCCATGGGCAAGTCGCACCGGCCTTTGATCTGCAACTGATCGGCCGTCACCTGCTGCATGACGCCGGAGATTTCGCCCTGGAACTTCAGGCCCCGGGCGTGGCACAGGTCGTTAAGCTTGGAGAAGTAGTAGTCCGCGATCAGGTCGCCGATGGTTCGACGGACGTCCCAGAGGAATCGGTCCGCGATAGCGGGACTGTCGACCACGCGGCCGCCACCGTGGACGAGGAGAAACGGAACCGGATTGTACCCGCGACGTTTTTTGAACTCCTCGATGAATTGAGGCGTGAAGTTCAAATCCCCCGCCTCCCAGGAATCGACGTAGCCGTAGTGGAAGCCCGTTCCGATCAGGTCCTCGAGTTCGTCGGCCACGCGGCCGGTATAGGCGTCAAAGTGGAGCGCCACCGCCTCCGGATCGAGTTTATTGCATTCCAGGCCGGCAAACTCCCGAGCGCAGGGCGCGTTGAGCCGCCCGATCGGAGCGCAGCCGAGACGAACGATCATCCACTCGCCTTCCGGGGCCTCCCAATCGAGGGTTCCGTCGGCCCGGAGGCGATCGGTCAGATCGAGAATGTCGTTCGAGCGAATGGTGGCGGCTGCCCACGGGGGCGTGGGCGGTCCGATCCGATCCTCCGCCACTTTCGAGTCCACCCACAGCCCGTGGAAGGCCGCCTTCGGGCCGTAGTCCTGCACCAGGGAATCGCCCGAGAGCTTCAGGTGCCGCATGCAGGCATCCCCGGAAAACCGCAATTGGAAATACCGGGCCTTTGTCTCGGGAACGGGCAAGGTCTGCGGGAATCCCCAGGCCCGTGGGCCGGGCAGGTCCGCCACCTTGCTCCAGTTCGACCCGTCGTCACTCGCTTGCAGCTCGCATCCATCGCCCAGGTATTCGACGCCTCGGGCCACCACCGGCTCAGGAAACTCAAATCGCACAAATCCGCCGGTTTCAACTCCTACCGCAGTGCTTCCGTCGCCGTCGATCGCGTGGGCGGGATTCTGGTCCGGCTCGCTGCACGATACCTTCGGCGGCCACAAGGCCGCCGCCTTCGCCGCCGACGGATCCAGACGATACGCCAGTACCGCCATATCGCGGTAGAACCGTTTCTCCGGAGGCACCGATTCGTGGATATGCGGATACGGCTTGGTCAGGTTCTGGTAACAGGCGTAGTCGCACGGCGGAAGCGGCAGCGAACCCGCGATCCGGCCCGGACCCTTGTGATACGTCTCGCTCCAGGCGATCCGCATCATCGATTTTTCCGGCGGCACCCACGGCCCGCCGGAGGTGGACCAGCCGGTGCAGTTCATCAGCGACAGCTCCAGGCCCAGGCGTTTGCACTCCTCGGCCGCGTGCCGCATCATCGCGAACCACTCCGGGGTCAGGATTCGAACGGGTCTGTCCACGTAGACCGGCAAAGACTCGGTGAGCTTGCCCTCGACCATGTACAGATAGACCCCGCCCATGCCCGCATTGGCCATCGCCTCCAGGTCGGCGGTGATGCCTTCCTTGGTGACATTGCCGTTCATCCAGTGCCAGAACGTGTGCGGCCGGGCCGCATCCGACGGGGCGGCAAACGCCTCCCACAGCCGGTCCTCCCCGTTCCGCCCATTGCCCTTCGATCCGTGTGACGTTGCCATGATTCGATCTCTCCTCTGGCACTTTTCTGTGTGACTCGGCCCGGTATATCATTTTTCTGAGCGAAATAAATGCTAAACTGTGCCGGAATTCGGTTTCGGCTTTGGTTGGAGAATCTTCCATGAAAAAGGACCTTCCGGTCAAGATCGCGATCCTGGGCTTCGGCGGACGCGCCGGCGGCATGGCGGAGTATGCCTTGCAGCATCCCGATCAGCTTCGCGTGGTGTCCGTGGCCGACCCGCAGCCCGGACAGAGGCAATGGGCTAAGGAACGGTTCGGCCCCGAATGTCGAATCTTCGAGTCCGGCGAGGACTTCTACCGCCACATCCATGAGTTGGACGTCGACGGGGTCTGGGTCATCAGCCAGGAACGCACGCACGCCCAACTCGCCGTGCCGGCCTTGGAACGCGGCCTGCCTCTGATCGTCGAAAAGCCGCTGGCCACGAGCCTCCGCGACGCCTACCAGATCTGCGACGCCTACGACCGCAACCCCGTTCCTCTGACCGTCCCGCACTCGATGCGCTATCTGGCTTCCTACCGGAAGGTCAAGGAGATCGCCGAATCCGGCGTGCTCGGCCGCCTCCTGCACATCCACGCCGTCGAGCAGATCGACCACCAGCACACCGTCGGCTACTACCGCCGCGGACCGGGCATGTACCGGAGCAACACCGTGTTCCTGCTGGCCAAGTGCAGCCACGATATCGACATTATCAACTGGATGATGGGCGGCGTCCGAGCCAGGTCCGTCGCCTGCTTCGGCGGCGCCGACTATTTCAAACCGCGGCCCGATCTGCCCGAAATCTGCTCGCAGGCGTGCCCGCAGGCATCCACCTGCCCCTTCTTCGGCGCCCACTTCGCCTCCAAGCCGTACGTGGTCGACAAGGACACCATGGCGGTCGGCCAGGGCGACCTGTGCGTCTGGAACTCGGGAGCCGAGCAGGTGGACCACCAGACGGTCATCATCCAATACGAGGACGGGACGACAGCCGATTTCACCCTCAAATGCTTCGGCGATAATCGCCGCCCGCTCCAGATCACCGGCAGCCTCGGCACCGTCTACGCCACGCCGGAGACCGTCGAACTGGTGATCTACCATCCCTCCCGCGTCGAAAAGTTCGGACCCGAGCAACTGCCGGTCCAGCCGGGCACGCACGGCGGCGCCGATTTCGCCCTGATCCGCGACTGGATCGAAGCCGTCACCACCGGCCGCCAAACCAGCAGCGCCACCGTCCACGAAAGCGCCGAAGCCGTCGCCGTCTGCATCGCC
>JAAYCJ010000070.1 GCA_012729815.1 Phycisphaerae bacterium
CGGAGGTCGGGGCGTTCGGCGCGGACGCGGTCGGCCATTCGGCGGATGGCGGCGGAGTAGAGTTCCATGAAGGGTTTGGCGCGGCATTGCGGGCAGGCGCAGATGTATCCGCCGTCGCCGGGCCAGAGGTTGACGTTTTGGATTTGCGGGAAGCGGCGGCAGAAGGCGAGGAGGTTGTCGGCGAGGGCGTCGACGGCTTGGGGGTTGGCGTAGCAGAGGTTGTCGCCGGTGTGTCGCATGGGCATTCGCTGGCCGTTGACGAGGGGGAACCATTCGGGATGGTGGTTGAAGTGGTCGGCGGCGGGCAGGAGATGGAACATGCCGTGGCCGGAGGCGTCGGTCATGAGGCCGCGGGCGCGTGCGGCTTCGATAACGTCGGGGGCTTGGGGTTTTTCCCAGAGCCAGAAATCGGCTGTGATGCTGTTGAAGCCCTGTTTGGCGGCCCAGTCGACGGTTTCGGCGTCGAAGGAGAGTTCGAGGCGGATCTGGCGGAGTTGGAAGTCGGCGGTTCGCTCGAGTCGAGACTCGGCTGGGATGGCGAGCTTGGACCGCTGTGGAACAAGTTCGAACTGCGGCGAGAAGAAGCGGGCGCCGCACCAGGTTTCGAGAAAGGCGTAGACGCCGTAGAGGATGCTTCGCCAGTTGGCGCCTTCGATGACGACGTCGCTTCGTTCGACCCGGACGGCGAAGCGGTCGCGATCCGAGTCGCCGTTTTTGCGCAGTCGGATGGAGGGGCGGTCGGCGCTTCGGGCGATGGGCAGCACGGCGCCGGTGATGGATTCGAGGTATTGGCGCAGTTGGGTCGCGGCGAAGTCGCCCTCGGCGGGCGCGACGATGGCGTAGTTGCTGCGGCCGTTTTCGGCGATCACGAGATCGGGGATCATGCGTTTGGCTCCTGGTCGGCGTAGAAGTCGTGCTCGACGCGGTCGGCTGGGCCGAGGACGAATTCGGCGAAGAGGTCAATGGTGGGCTGGAAGACGAGTTGATTGTTTTCGATGCGGGCGGGCGCATCGGCCAATGTGCAGCCGTTTTCGACCCGTTTGGCGATGACATCGGCATCGAGGCCGAGCTTGGCCAGGTCGATCCGCACCGTGCCCTGCCACGGCGGGTCTTTTTGGCCGGTGCCTGAGGGGAAGCCGATCTGGCCGTGATGGAAGAGGCTCAGGCAGACGCTGCGGCCTTTGCGGTTGGCCATGACTTCGAGCCAGTCGGAGAAGGGTTCGAATTGGACGAAGCGGGCGCGTTCGCCGAGCTGGCGGAGGATTCGCCGCGGCTGATCTTCGCCGAGGGTGGTCAGTGCGTAGGTGGTGAAGAGGATGACTTCGCCGCGTCCGGGCCGGTGGCGGACGATCATGGAACCGTCCGGGAAGCGGTGGATGATTTCGCCGCCGTCGAGGGTGACGCGGTTGGTCTGCGGATCGACGATGACGCCGGCGAGCGGCCGGAGGTCGGCTTGGATGATTTGGCGCGGTTCGAGGCTTTGATCGCGAAGCTGGCCGAGGGCGAGGACGAGGCGGCCGCCGGTTTCGGCGTAGCGGATGAAGGTTTCGAGCTGTCGCGGCACGCAGCCGTTGGAGCCGAGGGCGCAGACGAACTCGTAGTCCTTCATCGTTTCGAGCGGCGTATCCCACGGGATGACGTCGAGCGGGCCGTAGGGCGTGCCGGTCATGAGGCGGTCGAAGCGGCCGCTCATGTAGCCGCCGATTTTGGGAAAGAAGACGTCGAGGAGTTTCCAGTCGCGGTAGCGCAGGACTTCCCAGTCGGGAGGATTGATGTCCTGTTGGAGCTGCGGCATGAAGCGCGGCAGACGCAGGTGGGACCATTCGCCGGCGCCGTGCATGGCGGCCATTTTGACGATCTGCGGGCCGAGTGTGGGATGGCGGCGGGCGTAGCGGGCGGCGTCGCAGAATTCGCGGCCGGTTTCGGTGGGTTTGACGCGGCCGTCGGCGTCGCGGCGGAAGAGGGTGCCTTCGTGGAAGAGGAATTTGGCACCGGCGTGGAGGTAGACCCGCAGGCCCTGTCGCCACTCGAGCGGGTGGTGGTTCATGCGGAATCGCCAGCTCCACGGGTCGTAGTCGAAGCCGTGCGGGAGGTTGTGGGCTTTGGCGGCGCCGCGACCGGCGGCGACGGTGGCGTTGAAGCAGCCGCGGAAGATGGCTTTGTTGACGGTCATTTCGGCTCCGCCGGCGGCGAAGTGGGCGACGGCGAAGGGATTGCCGGCCTGGTAGATGGCGGTGCAGCGGGCGGGGTCGTTGAGTCTGTTCCACAGCTCGTCTTTCCATTTGCGGTTGGCTTCGACGATCGTGCGTTCGACCCAGAATTCGTTGTCGGTGGTGTCGTCGTAGCGGACGGTTCCGCGGCCGAACTGGACCTGGGCCATTTTGTTTTTCATGGCGGGGCTTTTGAACAGGTCGCGTTCGCGGTCTTCGACTTCGGGAAACCAGATGTAGACGCGGCAGTCGTCGATGCGGTCGAGGAGTCGGTTGGCCATGGTCAGACCGGCGGCGTACTGCGGCCGGGTGGCGTGGGACTCGGATCCGCACGGACCCCACCACTCGCCGGCCCCGCAGGTCGGGACGATGAAGGCGCGGAGCTTGGAGTTGGCGAGGGCTTCGAGGAGTTCGTCCGGGAGGTGGTAGAGGTGGACGCCGTCGATACCGGCGGCTTCGAGGATCGGGATCAGGTCGATCTGGTGGCGGACGGCCTGTGGCGAGGCGTTGGAGTAGACGGCGATGGCGGGCAGGTAGGATTCGATGCCTTCGTGGACGATCACGACGTCCATCGTCGGATAGGGTTGTGGGGCGACCGGGGTAAGGTCGGGTTCGACGAGCGGGGCTTGGAAGTAGTCGCGGTTGACCAGGAGCGGAGGGATCTTGGTGACGGTCAGGGAGTCGAGTTGATCGTAGGTGTCGCAGGCGACCGGCTCGGCGGGCCCGCGGTCGAGGCAGGCGGAGAATTCGGCGAAGCGGATGCCGCCGGAGGGTTGATCGTCGGGGCGATAGCGGCGGTCCTTGAGGAAGGCGAGGCGGGCCGGGCCGTCGCGGTCTGGCACGTAGGAGAAGATGACTTTGCCGCCGTTGGCCATATCGCGGCTGCGGGACCAGACGATGTGGCGGTCAGCCAGGATCAGGTCCGGCAGTTCGTCGAAGCGGAAGATGAAGGTGAATTGGCGGTTGGCGAGGAGGTCTTTGACCCAGTCGACGGCGACGCCCCAGACGGCGTCGGTTCCCTGGAAGGTTGTTTTGCCCCAGACGAGTGGTGGCGCGGTGACGCCGCCGCCCTGGTGAAGCAGGTCGATTTGGCCGTATTCGTAGAGGACCGAGAGGGGCACGCACGGGTCTTCATCGCCGATGCGTCCCCAGTCGTCGGCTGAGACGGCTCCGAAGTTCACCGCCTGATCATCCATTGTCTGTCGCTCCGTTCGCTGAGACGCAGTTCGGCCGTCAGCCCATCCACAAATGCTCCAATGAGACAGTGCACAAGTTTGCGGAAAGGGCGGCGGGTGTCAAGGGGTGTCCGATGGTTTCGGGTGGATGGTGGGGCTATCGGTTCGGCGGATTTGGGTGAGGGAGCAGGTGCGGGGTCGGTCGGCGGGGGATTGGGCGATGCGTTCGGCGCGGGTCTGGACGGCGTCGAGGGCTTGCTGGAGGCGTTGGGTGCCTTCTTCGAGGCTCAGACGGGCGGTGTCGAGGGGCCGGCCGATGACGACGAAGGCCCTGGTGAACGGGATGGGGATCTGGAGGCAGCGGTCGGCGGGTCCGACGGTCCAGGATCGCGTGAAGGCGATTCCGGCGGGTACGATCGGCATTCTGGAGCGTCGTGCGATGCCCACGGCCCCCTTTGAGGCCACTCGTCGCGGGCCGACGGGCCCGTCGACGGTGACGGCCAGATGTTGCTGGGTTCCGAGGCGGGTCATTTCCCAGAAGGCTTCGCGGCCGCCGCGGTCTTTGCGGCCGTGGTCGGTGGAGCCTCGGACGGCGACGCCGCCGAATCGGGCGAGGACCCTGGTGGCCAGTTCGCCGTCGGCGCTTTTGGAGATCAGGGGCACGGCGACGTCGGCGTGGGTGACCAGGGGTACGAGCAGTGTCTCGTGCCAGAAGGCGTAGAGGTAGGGCCGGGTCGCGCGGTGCGGGAGGGACGGGGGATCGTCGGCGACGAATCGCAGGTCGAGGGTTCCGATCCAGCCGGAGACGGTCCAGTGGATCAGTCGGGGCAGGAGCTGGTATTTGAGCAAGGCTCGGAGGCCCTGGGTTGCTGGCGTCATAGGGAGGCTGGCCTTCCTGGATTCCACGGGACGGGTTATCCGCCGGGATCATTAGAGATGGATCGGCGGTGGAATTCAAGGGGATTCGGGTTTCCTGCGGGGTGGCAGGGAGCGTACAATCGCCGTCCTGGCTGCGGCCCGGGATCGCGCGGGAGCGTGCCTGCGACGGGCGGCGGACGACAGAGCGTCCATGAATATTGGGCAGGAGCGATGAGCATGTTTGAGAAAGAGCATACCGAGAGTATTTTGAAGTTCTATGCGACGTATCCGCGGTACGCGGAGGTGGAGCAGTTCCGGCGGCTGCGGAGTTCGGTCGGGTCGGTGCGGAACGTGTTTTACGGCGACTCGATTACGGCGGCGTGGCCGGTGCAGGAGTTTTTTCCGAACCATTCGATTCTGAATCGCGGGATCGGGGGCGACAGCGTGTACGGTTTGCGCTATCGGATGGAGGACGACGTGTTCGCGTACTCGCCGCAGCGGGTGTTCATGCTGATCGGGATCAATGGGATTCAAGAGACGGAAGAGCGGATTATCGCGCACATTCAGGCGTTGGCGGGGATGATGCGGGAACGGGGGATTGAGGTGGGTTTGTCGAGCATTCTACCGTTGCGGGCGGTGCCGAACGGTGACGGTCGGGTCCAGTATCTGGAGAAGATCGTGCGGATCAACGAGGTGCTGCGGGAGACGGCGGCGGGCGATGAGGGGTTGTTTTTCCTGGACTACCACGCGGCGGTCCGCGATGGGAGCGGCCAACTGGCGGCGGAGTTCTCCCAGCCGGACGGGCTGCACATCACGTTTGAGGCGTATTGCCGGATGGCGGAGGTGGTTCGGCCGCACCTTGTGGGGTGAGGTGTCGGCGGAAGGGGTTCCGAGCCTGATTGAGGCGTTTGTGCGTCTTTTCCGGTCAATCGGCCGCCCACGGCGGCTGACGAGGCCGAAGGGGGCATGCGTGAGGAAGGAACGCGCCCGGCGGGATTCGAACCTGCGACCTACGGTTTAGGAAACCGTTGCTCTGTCCTACTGAGCTACGGGCGCAACTCAATTATATTCCAAGCACTTGCGCGGCAATCGGCTTTTTGCTGGTTGTGTCTCTGGCGTCGAGGCCGTATTCCACGGCCAATGTCGCTTACAAAGAAGCAAGCCGCATCAACAAGTTTCCGCTTACTTTACATCCCACGGGCCCATACTGCAAGAGGATCAGGGGCCGGCTGTGCTACTTTGGTTCGGACGGGCCGAAGGCTCTGCCGCGGGATCACGAGCAGGCGGCGCAAGCTTCACTGGGGTCAACCCGCCCAATGTCGACGAGATGTCGGTCAAGCCGCGTCTTGTTTGTGTGGCGATCAGAACCCATTGGGCTCCATCAGGGATGCGGTCACTTTGGGGTTGCGTCGAGGATGAGGGGTCAGGTATACCACTGTGTTGGTGTCAGAAGGACAGCGTGCATGAATTTGATCAAGGACATTCACTTCCGGGAGATATCACGACCGCTGCGAACCGTGTTCTCGACGTCGCTGGGAAGAAAGCACTGCGCGAGAAGCGTCATCGTACGGGTCGGCTTTGATTGCGGCGGGCAGCGCGAGTCGTCCTTCGGCGAAGTTCCGACGAGTTTTGCGATCCGGAATGAGACGATACCCGCAATCAAGCGGGTTCTGGACAAGGTTGTTCCGGATCTGGTCGGCACGCCGGTGCATGAGTACCCGGAGAAGATCCGATCGCTCCGCAAACGGTTCAGGACGACTCCGATGACCATGTCGGGGTTGGAGACGGCGTTGTTTCGGGCGTCGCTGACGTGCAAGGGGGTCTGCGAGCACGCCTTCTGGGGCGGACGCCTCCAACGGCTGGAGACGGATATCACCATACCGTTCATCACCGAGGACGACGTCCTGAACAAGTGGCTACGATTTGCCGCCGGCAAGCGATTCCGGACGTTCAAACTCAAGGTCAGCGGGAATCTGGCCGACGACAGCCGTCTGATCGGGGCGGTGCAGCGATTCCTGAACGACCATACCGATCGGTTCGTGCTGCGGCTGGACGGCAATCAGGGCTACCGGCGAAACACGTTCCAGCGATTCATCGATGCCATCGAGAAGCACCAGTACAAGATCGAGTTGATCGAACAGCCGCTGCCGAAAGGCGACTATGACGGCCTGGCCTATGTCCGGGACCGATCGCCCGTTCCGATCATTCTCGACGAAACCGTGTTCGACACGGAGGATCTGGCGGCGGCGGTCCGGTATGGCCTGGGCGACGGGATCAACATCAAGTTCGCCAAGAGCGGCATCGCGGAATCCGCCGACATGATCAAGATGGCCAGGAAACATCGACTCAAATTGATGGTCGGATGCATGACGGAGACGATGGTGGGGCTCTCAGCGGGGATCTTCTGTGCCGCGGGCACGGGCGACTTCGATTACATCGATCTGGATTCGATACATTTCCTGCACCATCGAAACAACTTCGACCCTATCAAAATCGACGGGCCGCAGTTGATTATTGACCCGTCGCCGCGGACCGGAAAAACCATCACTTGATCGGAGCACTGCGAAATTGATCACCGACCCGTTCGGCGTTGTCACGGCACTGCTGGTCATCGAAGGGGGCATATTTTACCTGGCTGAGTACGGGCCGACGAAACGATTCTTCAACGTTCTTCCGCCGATGTTCTGGATCTACTTTTTGCCCATGGTCGCGACGACGCTGGGCGTCATTCCCCAGCAGAGCGAGGTGTATCCGTTCATCTCGCGGCACCTCTTGCCGGTGAGCCTGGTGATGCTGCTCCTCTCGGTGGATATTCGCGCCATTCTGAGACTTGGCAAAATCGCCCTGGCGATGTTGCTTGTCGGAAGCGCCGGGATTGTTTTGGGCGGGCCGACGGTCCTGCTGCTGTTCCAGCCGTGGCTTCCCGCGGACATCTGGTTGGGGTTCGGCGCCCTTTCGGGATCGTGGATCGGCGGCAGCGCGAACATGGTCGCCGTCCAACAGGGGATCGGCACGCCCGAAGAGATATTGGCGCCCATCATCGTTGTTGACACGATTGTCGCCTACAGTTGGATGGGGCTGCTCATCGCGCTGGCCAAGTTTCAGTCCCTCTACGACCGCTGGAACCGTTCGAACACACAGGTCATGGAGGAACTGAACCGCAAGCTCTCATCTTCCGAGAAGACTCGAACGAGTGCTCTGACGCTCAAGCACGCCGTGGTGATCTTCGCGGTCGGGTTCGCCGGGGCGTGGGTCGCCGCCTGGATGGGAGCGGCGCTGCCGGAGGTCCGGAATCTCGTCTCCACGTATACGTGGACGATTCTGATCGTCACCGCGTTGGGCGTGGGCCTGTCATTCACGCCGGTAAGGAGGCTGGAGCCGTTCGGCGCGTCGAAACTGGGATACGGGCTGCTGTACCTGGTTCTGGCCGCCATCGGGGCGAGAGCGAATCTGGCGGACATGATGTCGGTGCCAATTCTGGTCGTTGCCGGGTTTACGTGGGTGGCGATTCACGCGCTGCTCCTGCTGGCCGCCTCGCGGCTGCTCCGGGCGCCGATGTTCCTGATGGTCACCGCCAGTCAGGCGAATATCGGCGGGCCCGCGTCGGCGCCCGTCGTCGCGGGGGTCTATCAGCCGGCCCTGGTTACCGTGGGGCTGCTCATGGCGATCGTTGGAGGCATCCTGGGGACCTATCTGGGAATCGTTTGCAGCCAGTTGTGCAGGATGGTGAGTCAGCTATGAAACCTCTCGTGACGTTCGTGTTGCCTTTCTGCTTCGCCGCCACTCTCGCGGGATGCGCGTGCCGCGAAAAGCTCTACCATGCGTCTCCAAGCCAACTGCCGCACACGACCCGGTCGATGAAGACGGCTGGGTTCTGGATCGGCCGCCATCCCTGTCCCGACGAGACGATCTTCTCCGCCGAGCAGATCGCCGATGTGAACGCTCATATCCGCAACGACCTGAAGCTGACAAAGGACATCGCCGGGTTTCCAGCCAGCGTGCCCGGGGAGGAATTGAGAACCTCACTGGAGGACCAACTCGCCCGTCTGCGCGAGCGGCCGCTTTTGATGGGCAACGGGCGCAAGGCGGCAGAGCAATTCTACGGTCCGCTTCAGCGGAACATGAATCTCAGATCGATCTCCTGCGATGTGGATGTCAGGTACGGCCTGGTCCTGCGATTCGCGGACCAGCGTCTGCTGCCGACGGCGCGGAGCCTTTACGCCATTGCGGGCGACATCGACTTTGATGAACTCCAGAACAGCGCTCTGGATCTCGGGACCGCCGTTGCCGTTCTTCACGAAAGCGCCGGCGGAAAATGGTACTACGTCCAGAGCGACTTGAGCGCCGGCTGGGTCGAGGCGGATCATGTCGTCTTGTGTTCGTTGGAGCAGTTGAGGGATTATCTGACCCGCCGGGATTCTTCCTTTGTGGTCGCGACGCGGGCCAAGACCGACGTGTTCCTCGATGAGTCGCTGACGGAGTTCCACGAGTACATCCGAATGGGCGTTGCGCTCCCTCTTGGCCCTCGGGAGAGCAGCGACGTCGTTGGCGTGGTGATACCGTTCAGAAACGACGACGGCTCCTTCACGGCCAAGGACGCCTATGTGCGATCCTGTGACGTTCACCGGGGTTTCCGACCGTATACCCCGCGCGTGGTGATCGAGCAGGCGTTCGAGCTGCTTGACACGCCGTACGGCTGGGGAGGCCAGTACGGCGAGCAGGATTGTTCGCGATTTCTCCAGGAGGTCTTCGCGACGGTCGGTATGGCGCTGCCGAGAAACTCGGGCGATCAGTGTCAGGTCGGAACGCTCCTCGCCGACTTCGCTCAGGCCGCTGCGCCGCAAGAGAAACTCGGGCTTCTCAAGGCCCGGGGTGTCGGCGGGATCACCATCCTCAAGTTCAGGAACCACAGTCACGTTGCGATGTTTCTGGGCATGGTCGACGGTCGGCCGTACATCGTGCATTCGGCGTGGGGCTACCGTCAGAGGCTTGGTTTCTCGGAAGTTGTTCGAGTGATCAACCGCACGAGCGTTGCCGAACTGCACCTGGGAGAGGGGTCAACGAAGGGCTCTCTGCTTGACCGGCTTGCCTCCGTGAGAATCCTATCGAGGTGAGGCCTTACTCCCTGTTTCCTTTCATCCACTGCTTCCCGTCCAGAAAGCGGGAAACCATCATGCTGGAGACGTTGTCACCGACCGCGTTGACCATCGTCGCCGGAGGATCGACCAGGGCGCCGACCATCGAGATGATGGGCAGGGCCTCGATCGGCAATGCGTGGCGTTGTTCGGGGACCGGATCGTCTCGGCCCACGCCAAGGACGTCTGGCTGGAGGAACCGTCGATCAGCGTGATCTTAAGGGAGGTGCGGCCTGGGTCGGGACATCTGGACTACGCAGCCTATCTTCACGCGCTCGACGGCCTGCGGCATGAGGTTCCGCTGATGATGGAGCATCTGCCGTCGGAGCAGGAGTACGATCTGGCGGCTGATCACATCCGCGCGGTGGCGCAGCGCGAGGGCATCGAGGTCTGATCGAGAGGACGGTTATGGCGGCTGAAGTGCGATTCTATTACATGGTTCCATCCGAAGTGGTGTGGCGCTGCGAGCGGCGTTCGATGGCGTATCTGCCGGTCGGCGCGCTGGAGTGGCACGGCGGGCATCTGCCGTTCGGCACCGACGCGATGACGGTCGAGCACCTGGCGATTCGGACGGCCCGCAAGGCGGGAGGCGTGGTGTTTCCGCCGGTGGTCTATGGCGACGTGCGTTACCGGCTGGCGGAGCATCGGGCGGAGTGGCATCGGCGGTATCGGCGGGAGATGAGGCTGACCGGGAGTCAGTCGCCGCTGTTCGTTTACGGCACGCAAGAGCCGCGCGGCGCGAAGGGCGAGTCCGGGAAGAACGAAATCCCGTTGACCTATGACGAGCAGGCGGAGCACTTCGTGCGGCATTTGGGATTGGTTCTGATGGAAATCGCCTCGTACGGGTTTGGCGCGATCGCCATGCTTCCCGGACATGGGCCGACGACGTCGTTCTGCGGCCAGGCGGCGAAGCTGTTTGCGGAGCAGGCGAAGCGGACGGTTCTTCGGCCGGTCCCGCGGGTCGAGGTGTTTGCGTATCTGGTCGAGGCGCGGGCTATCGAGCCGAACCTCAAGGATCTGCCGTTGCACGCGGACAAGATCGAGACGTCGATCCTGCTGGAGTCGAACGGCGAGAACGTTCACCGGGAGAAGCTGCCGAAGTCGAAAGACACCATCCCCGGCGCATACCTCTCATCGCCGTTTCTCGATCCGGAGAGCGGCTACCGCGCTGAAAAGAAGGAACTGTGGAACGCGATGGCTGAGATGGATCCGCGGCAGGCGAGCGTCGAGTACGGCCGGACGATCATCGACTACAGCGTCAGGCAACTGAGCAAGAAAGTCAAAGCATGGTCACCGCAACGATGACAGGGCGAGACTCCGGGCGAGCGGCTTGTCGAGAGTAGAACCGTATTGAGACAGGATTTCCTCATGACCGATCACGCCAGAGCATTTTCGCTTCCCGCGCGGTACTACGCCCGGCGCGGGGCCGACTGGTCGGCGGCGACGCCGGCCAGGACGTACGAGGGTGAGAAGGAAATTGCACTCGCCCTGACCACGGCCAACACGGCCATCATCTGCATGCACACCTCGAACACCGGGATGGGTTATCCGGGCGCGCCGGAGTACACCTGCGAGCCGCGGGTCAAGCCGTATTTCGACGAGCTCAACGCCCGCCGCAAGGTCATGGTCGAGGAGCACATGGCGCCGTTCTTCGCCGCGGCGCGGAGGATCGGGCTGCGGATCATGTACATTGTGGCGGGCTGGCCGTGCGCGGAGCACTACCCAGCGTATCGGCAGATCGCGGCGCGGGTGAAACCGATTCCACCCAAGCCGGGGCAGTGGCGTCCGCCCAAGGCGCCCGGCCCGGAAGCCGCCGGCGACGAGTTCAATCCCGGCGGCAAGGTCTGGCGGCGCGAGATGGTCGAAGAGTCGCTCGGCGGCGGGTTCGGCACGACCGGTGACTGCGACATTCCCGCTCCGGTGGCGGCGGGGCCGGAGGATTGGGTGGTGACCTGGACGCCGCACGCCTCGACGCTGCTGAACGAGCAGGGCATCTGGAACATCCTGCTGGTGGGCACCGACACGTCCGGATGGCCGTTACCAACACCACCAGCAGCGGCAACTCGCGGCTGTTCGACGGCGGCGGCGATCTGGATATTGGGGCGATCCATCAGCGGCCGGTGTTCCGCGAGCGAAACCTCTACGGCAAGGGCTGTCCGTTCCTCTGCCCGCTGGCCGAGAAGCATCCGGACTATGCACAAGTGTCGCTGCCGGTGACCGAGCGCCTGGTGCGGCAGGAGATCAACTTCCATCAGCGGATGACCATGGCGCCCAAGAGCACAGCCGACATGCAGACGTACCTGGACGTCTTCGCCAAGGTCATCGATAACATCGGCGAGTTGCGGGCGATGGCCAAGGGGTACAAGAAGGAATACATGGTCTCGCTGAATGGGATCGGCACATGAAGTTCGGCTGCCAGACCTACACGTGGCAGATGTCGGCGGAGAGGTATGCGGGCCGGATCGATCATATCCTGTCCGTGGTGGCCGCAGCCGGCATGCGCGGCATCGAAGCCGAGATTTGCATGATGGGCGGCTTCTACGACGACCCTGACCGAATGCACCGTGAGCTTGAGCGGACGGGCTTGAAACTCGGGGCCCTGTGCCTGGTCCTCGATTGGCGGAACGAGGACGAGACCGAAGACGAACGGCGCGAAGCCGACAAGGCGTTCGCCTACCTGCGGCACTTTCCCGGCACGCTGCTGGCGCTGGGCCAGATGGCGGGCGCCGACCGAACCGATCTTCGCCGCCGCCAGGCCAACGCGATCTCATGCTTCAATGCCGTCGGCCGCCGGGCCGTCGATCGCGGGATCGTCTGCGCGTTCCACCCCAACTCGCCCGCTGGCTCGGTTTTCCGGACCCGCGAGGACTATGCCGTTCTGCTCGATGGTCTGGACTCCGACGCGGTCGGCCTGGCTCCTGACGCCGGCCACATCGCCAAGGGCGGCATGGAGGCGGTCGAGATGTTTCAAAGCTTCGCCCCGCTGGTCCGCCACGTCCACTTCAAGGACACGGCCGCCGACGGCGGATGGACTGAGATGGGCTGCGGAACCATCGACTTTCCGGCGATCGTCGCGGTGCTTCGCGAGGCTGATTATGACGGCTGGATCATGATTGAGGACGAATCCCCCCGCGCCGAAGCCGATCCCGACGCGGTTACCCTCGCCAACGGCCGCTATGTCCACGAACGCCTGATCTCCTGAAAAAGGGGACATTCTACTTTTCCGCACCGGCTCTGGCGATGGCAAGAAAGCGGGGAAAGCGAAAAAGTAGAATGTCCCCTTTTTTCTCCCTTTGCACGATGCGAGAATACATAGTATGATAGTCTCCGGAAATACCAGTTCGACGATGTCCGCCGAGGAAAGGTGAAGCACATGGGACAGATCATCCGGCATCGGGCACTGCTGATCGTTCTGGTCCTGACCGTTCTTGGATGCAGATCGTCATCCGAAACGCAGCCGTTTGTCGCCGTTTTTCCGGACGACTTGCTCGTGTTGGCGGCGACGGAACAACCTTTCGGGCCTGGGCGGAATCCGCTTCTGCCGGCGGCTGAGAGCCGATGGTCGTTGAAGATCATCACGCCTGATCCGAGCATCGACTACAAGATCGTCCACGTCCGTCCGGACCCGCGCATCGATTACAGGATGATCATCATCGACCCCGAATCGGGGATCGCCTCACCCTATCAGAGCGGTCGATCGGACGCGATGCCTCAGCAACGGCTGGAGGAGCCGACTCCCGCAACTCCGGCTGCCGCAGCCGATGGGCAGGCGAACAGGGAGAGATGAGAATTGCAGTATTTGATCCTTCTTGGTGTCCTGTTGACGGGAGTGCTCTATGCGGCGGCGCTCGTACTTGGTCGACGAAGGCGTCTCCGCGAGTACCGGAAACGCCCCTGCTCCGGCCGACAATGGCAACGGCGGTTTCCGGACAGCCCCAAACAGGACATCCGGAGTTTTCTTGATTCGTTCACCAATGCGTTCGGTCTGCCGAGTCGCGAGCGCCTTCGGTTCGACCCCAGTGATCGGCTGATAGACGTCTACCGAGCGCTCCATCCGCCGGGTGGCATCGCCGATGACATGGAGTTCGAACGCCTGGCCATCAAGCTTGAGGATCAGTATGGCACGGACGCCGCCGTTCTCACCAGTCCTGAACTCACCTTGGGCGAATTGTTCGAAGAGATCCGGCACAGTCCGTGGAATGTGAAAAAGGGGACATTCTACTTTTTCGAGTAGAGCCGTGTAACAGCATGGCGCGAGGCCAGCGGCGAAAAAGTAGAATGTCCCCTTTTTCGCGCCGGCTACCCGCTGATTGCCCAGACGTGGACGATCGGCTGCTCGTCGTCGCCGAATGGTTCGAAGACGTAGAGCAGGCCATGATCGCGGTCGAAGGCGATCGCGCCGAGGTGGTCTTTCTGTTGGGCTCTTTGGATGTGGAAGAGGCGGTCGTCGAGGTCGAGGTAGGCGTACGGCTGCGGTTCGCGCGGCTGCATCGTGCCGGCGGCGACGGCGGCCAGGTCGTCTGGGTTAAAGAAGATGATGCGGGCGACGAACGAGGTGCTCCACCATCCGCGCTCGTTGTTAGGATCGGACGGATACGGCGCCTCATCCGGCCAGACCGTGCCGTCGGTCAGACCGTACCAACAGTTTCCGGTGCCCTTGGTCCCAGCGAAGATCACGGCCGATCGATCGCCCGCACTGAGCCATGCCCCGCCCGCCCACTCATCCGAGTTGTGGTATCCGACCATCTTGTAGTCCGTCGGGTCTTCATAGAACGTGGAGGAATACAGCAGCAGCGGAGTAGCCTCAAGGACGGTGTTGTGGGCCGGCGGGTTGCCCTGAGTCCACGGGGCGATTGCGAAGAGGGCCGGGCCTTGGCCGCTCCAGCCGCCGTCGCGATACCGGCCCGTCGCCAGCAGTCTGCCGCCGACGTTGGCGGTCGCCCAGGCCTGCGGGATGTCGAACATGTAGTCGTTGACGCTGTAGAGTGAGTGGTCGCCGATCCGCCACGCGCCGCGCGAGTTGGTCAGGTCCGTGTCGCACCACATGTGCGAGGCGACGTTCTGGGCGTCTTCCTGGAAGTGCGCGCCCCACGCCAGGTAGAGCTTGTCGGCGGTCTGGTCGCCCTGTCGCGGCAGGTAGGCCAAGCCGACGCGGATGATCTCCTGGAGGACTTCGAGCTGGCCCACTCCGGCCCGGACGTCGGTGAACGGCTGAAGCGTCTCGGCGACGTTCAGTTCATTGACGTCCTTGGCGGCGGAGATCACCGGAACCGGGATGCTGATCTCCGAGACGTAGCACTGCTGGGCGTGACCGGTGCCGTAGAGCGAGCCGGTGCAGCCGTCGGCGGGGCCGCTGGGGTCGCCGTCGGGACGGTAGGCCATGGCGTAGCCGCCCCAGGCCCAGGTCGACCCGCCGGATTCGCCGGGCAGCCGGAACGCCCCGCGGTAGGTCAGGTCAGCGGGTTGGAGCAGATGGGCTGTGCTCCCGGTCGGGGCGACGGTCCAGGTCTCGGCGTTCGGGTCGGCTGCGTTCGGGTCCGTGGCGTTTGGATCGTCAAGACCGTTTGGGTCGGCTACCGTTGGTGTGCCGCATCCGGCCAGGGTGGCCAGCAGAAGGAACGTCAGGACCGCGGAAATTCTTCGTGTCATGACTGTCTCTCCAGATCATAAGCCCCATTGCTTGCCTTGCCAAGTTTCCATATGAGCAAACGGCGTGCCAACGGTATTTTCGCCCTTTTTGAGGCCTGCTCTGCGCACTGGTCCACAGCGGGCCGTGAAGCTGGGTGAAAGTTCACAGGCGGTGGAAAAATCTGCTTCCCACCTTTCCATTGTCCGCCTTGCGTGGCTATCATGGTGCGGACATTGGCTGGATGAGGAGATGGAACGATGGCGAGCGGTTCGGATCCGATGGCGACGTTGACGGGCGCACCGGCGGTGCTTGGCAGCTACACAGCCCAGGATCACCGCAGACGGCTTGAGAACATCGGGGCGTTTCGCCGGTCGATCCGCACAGCCATGCGCACGCACCTGGTGACGAACTACCTGCCCGGCCAGTGCGCCTATAACCTCTGCGAGTATCCCTGCCGGCAGTGCTGGGCGCCCAACGAGTATGACGAAGTGGAGCTGGACCGGCTCCAGGCCCACGGCATCGGGCTGATCCAGGTGATGGACGAGTGGAACGATCAACTGGGGCTCTTCGGCGGGCATAAGCTGACCGCGATGAATCCGGAGGGTTTTCGCCGCTTCGTGGACATGGTGCACCGGCGAGGCATGAAGATCCTCGCGTACGCCTCAAGCGGCTACTTTACGCGGACCGATCCGCACTTCCGCCAGGAATGGTCGCGTCCGGGCGAGTTCTTCTTCAGCGGCTACTGGAACATGGCCCGGTGCTCGCCGGCGAGTCCCGGCTGGCGGGCCCACCTGCTGCCGCGGCTCGTACGCATCCTCGATGAGTTCGAGGTCGACGGGTTGTACAACGACGCGGGCTATATCAACAACGCCAGGAAATCGGTCCATGAGTTGGCCGGCGACGAGGTTCCGGCGTTCGATGAGACTCCGGAGTACGACGGGGCGCTGGCCGATCTGCTGCAACTGATCTACGCCGAGGTTTCGCGGCGAGGCGGCATTCTCAAGTATCATGCCGATGAGACGCTGCGGCCGCTGGTGGGCGAGGCGAAGGTCTACGACTACCTGTGGGTCGGCGAGGGCCGGGTGGGCAGCCTGGACCGGCTGCGGCGGGAAACGAAGAACCATCCGCCGTACCTGGTGCCGTGCGTGCAGTTTCCGTACATCCAGCTCGAGACCGGCGACGAGCCGTACGTGCACGCCATTCCGTATTTGCAGTTTCCGCTGCTGGAGGGCGGTCGGCCGTACACCGGCGAACGGGCGTTGATCCCCGGCGTCGAGTACGCTCCGGACCGCGACCAGGGCGCGCCGGCGGATGACATGACCGACTGGTTCCGCCGCAACGAAGCCAAGTGGAAGTACCACCAGTCCCATCCGGACGGTCCGCACATCTACAGCGAGTGGGGTCCGGTGCCGCCGCGGGCGGACTATCGCGAACGGCACGCGCGGTGGCTGCGGCGGTACTTGCCTTTGGTGGAGGACGGGACGTGGGCGTGGCTGGAGATCGGCGAGTCGGACCTCTTCGCGCATCGGCTGCCGGAGGGCGTGGTGGCCTCGGCGTTCGCCAATCGCGAGGCTTTTGTGGTATTGGCCAACTACGGCGGAACGGCGGCGGAGGTTGCCGCCACGGACACCTATGTTCCCGCGGACGAACTGCACGCCGTCCCGTCCCGGTCCTGGCGGATCGAGGCGGGGGCGATTCAGATCTTGCGCCGTGATGGACGTGACGTTTAAGAGATTCTGGCCGTTGAAGGAGTGTTCCATGCAAGAACCGCTTCGAACCGTTCTGGCCGGCTGCGGCGGGATGAGCGAGACCTGGCTGGCGATCGCCCGCACGCTTCCCGACGTCAAGATCGTGGGACTGGTTGACCTTCGCCAGGACGCGGCTCGGCGCCGGGCGCAGGAGGCCGGGTTATCGCAGGTTGCGATCGGCAGCGATCTGAAGTCGGTGTTGGCGCAGACGTCGGCCGAGGTGCTCTTCGACTGCACGACCCCGGAGGCCCATTTCCCCAACGCGATGCTTGCCCTCGAACACGGCTGTCACGTGCTGAGCGAGAAGCCGATGGCGGATTCCATGGCGCATGCCCGTCGGATGGTCGAGGCGGCGACGAAGGCCGAAAAGCTCTACGCCGTCGTCCAGAACTACCGGTACAAGCCCGGTCCCCGTCGGCTGGAGCGGTTTCTTCGCTCGGGCCGGATCGGGAATCTGACCACGGTGAACGCCGACTTCTACATCGGAGCCCACTTCGGAGGGTTCCGCGACCAGATGGAGCACGTGTTGCTGCTCGACATGGCGATCCACACTTTTGACGCCGCTCGGTTCATGATCGGCGCCGATCCGGTTTCGGTCTACTGCCGGGAATGGAATCCCTCCGGTTCGTGGTATCGGCACGGATCGTCCGCCGTGGCCATCTTCGAATTCGACAACGGCGTCGTCTTCACCTATCGCGGCAGTTGGTGCGCCGAGGGCCTCAACACCACCTGGGAGAGCGAATGGCGGTTCGTCGGCCAGAATGGCAGCGCCCGCTGGGACGGGGCGGAAGGCCTGCACGCCCAACGGGGGATTCCGAACAGCGGATTCCTGTCGAAGCAGGAGGCCGTCGAAATCCCCGCGGTCGATGGTGCGGGCAAAACCCTCGGCCACGAGAGCATCATCAGGGAGTTCGTCACATCCCTGCGGCGGCACACGACGCCGGAAACGGTCGGTACGGACAACATCAAGAGTTTGGCCATGGTATTCGGCGCGATCGAAAGCGCCCAAGCCGGCCAGGTTGTACGCATTCAATTCTAAGGAAAGGCTCCAGACACATGGACAAAAATGCACAGGACATTCGGATCGGGACTTTGGCGGGCGCGAGCGCCGACTACATGCGCAAGATTTTACCGCACGGGTTCGAGTCGCTGTCGGTCACGTTCTGGCAGAAGCTGGGCGATTGCGACTTAAAGAAGCTGGCGGCGGAGGTCCGCGAGGCCATCGGGGGTCGGGACGTCAAGATTTCGACGGTGTCGGTGTTCGGCAACCCGCTGGGCGTCGAGGCGATCGACGAGGAGACTCGCCGCGGCTGGGAGGCGTGCATCGACCATGCCCACCTGTTCGGCAGCGACCTGGTCACCGGGTTCAGCGGGCGGATCGTCGGCGAGCCGGTCGACAAATGCATGCCGCGGTTCAAGGAAATCTTCGAGCCGCTGGCCCGCCGGGCCAAAGACAAGGGCGTGCGGCTGGCGTTCGAGAACTGCGCCAGCACATGGAACATGGCGACGATTCCGCACTACTGGGAGATGCTGTTTGACGCGGTGCCGTTCGACAACATCGGGCTGGAGTGGGAGCCGTGCCACCAGTTGGTCGCCCTGGTCGATCCGATGCCGCAGATCCGCAAGTACGGCGGTCGGTTCTTCCACATTCACGGCAAGGACGCCACGGTCCGCCATGATGTGATCCGCGAGTACGGCATCGCCGGGCCCGTTCCGTTCGCCTACCACCGGACGCCGGGCTTCGGCGACAGCAACTGGACCGACATCATCTCGGAGCTGCGGCTGATCGGTTTTGAGGGTTGCATCGATATCGAAGGCTGGCACGATCCGATCTATCGCGACGAACTGGAGATGACCGGACAGGTTCATGCGCTGAACTATTTGAAACACTGCCGCGGCGGAGCGTTTGTGCCGAATCCATGATTGGCGCCGCTCGACGGGATTGCCGCTGGGACATTACATTCAGTGAAAGAGAGGTCATGTCGAAAACGCTTCAACTCGTTCACAATCCCTCGCTGTTCGGTTCGACGGCGGCGGACAAGGTTCGCGGACTGACCCGATTGAAGGAACAGGGCGTCGGCGGGATCGTCACCAATGTCGCCTTCAAGGGCTATCTGACCAGCGAGGATGGCTGGCGGGAACTGCTTGACCTTCTCTCGGCCTGCCGGACGGTGAACATGCGGGTCTGGATCTACGACGAGCGCGGATATCCCAGCGGGAGCGCGGGCGGCCTCGTGCTGGCCAACGATCCCGATCTCGAGGCCCGGGCGATGGCCCTCGATGAGGGCCGGGTTTTCGAGGAGCGGCCGTATGAGGGCACGCACAACTGCCACAACTATCACGAGCGCAGGCGTTACATCAACCTGTTGGACCGGCGGGCGACCGCGGAGTTCGTCAACGTGACGCACCGGCGGTACCGCTCGCGTCTGGACGGCCGGTATTGGCCGGTCGAGGCGTTCTTCACCGATGAACCGGCCCTCAACACGGTCAATCTGGGCACGCTGCCGGAGGCGGCTGAGAAGACCTTGCCCATTCACGATCAGCCGGACCCGAACAAGAAACGATGTCCGATGATCCCCTGGTCGGATGCGTTGGCCGGCCAGGTCGATCCCGCGCCGATCTTCTCGGATGCCCCAGCGGCGCGATCGGCCAAACGCGACTACTACCGCCGGGTCGCCGATGCGGTCAGCGAAAACTACTTCGGCCAGATCCAGGAATGGTGCCACGACAACGGAACGCTGTCCTCCGGCCATCTGCTGCAGGAGGAGAATATCCTCGACCACGCCGAGCTCTACGGCAACGCGCTGCGCTGTCTGATGCGGATGGACATTCCCGGCATCGACGTGCTCGACTCGAATCCGGCGGCCAGCTTCCGGCATTCGCACCGGGCGGCGCTGCTGGCCTCTTCGGCGGCCATGCTCAACGGGACGCGCCGGATCATGACGGAAGTCAGCGACTTTATGCAGCGGATGGACGAGAACCGCCTGGCGGAGGTCCCGGCGATGCAGGCGACGGCGGCGTGGCAGGCGGCGCTCGGCGTGACCGAGTTCACGCTCTACTACTCGTGGGACATTCCCGATCCCAATCCGTTCCTGCCCGCTGAAGTCAGGAAGAAGGGCCTGTTTCGCCCGGCGGCTGAGTACCTGGAGTACAATCGCTTCGTCACCGCGCTGGTCGAGCAGCTCGAACCGTGCCGCCTCGTGCCGGACGTCTTCCTGTACTATCCGATCGAACTGGTCCAGGAGCAGATCGTGCCTTCGGAGCTTCCTCGCAGCCGGATTCAATTCTCGGCGCGTCTGCAGGCGATCCGCGATTCGTTCAATCGGGCGATGCTGGAATTGCTGCGGGCGGGCGTCGTGCCGTGCCTGGTCGATGAGGCGATGATCCGGTCCGCTGAGATGCGCGATGATGGAATTCACATTCTTAACGCCTGCGCACAGGCGATCGTGTTCCCGAAGGACTGCGTGCCGCCGGGAATGACGGCGGAGTGGGAGTTTTCGGAAAACACGCCGCAGGCCCTCTTCGCCGCAGGCAAGACGCGGATGGTGAATCAGGGTCCCAGCGTGTTCGTCGCCGCGATGGAGGCGGCCGACGAGCTGGTCTTCACCTGCGTGAATCTCGACAAGAACCCGCAGACGTGCGGGTTCCGCACCCGCAGCGGCGTCGAGAACCTCCCGCTGGGCGGGTACGAGACGACCGTCCTCCGCCGGCCAAAGGGTGCGATGTCCCCAAAGCGGTGAGGCCTGCGTGTGGAAGCGACAGACCGTGGACTTTCAGTACGAGGGATCAGCCATGTTCCAAGTCCGGATCCTCACCGAATCGTGGAACCGCGTGGTGGCCGTTCCGTACATCGTGTACATGCCGGAACGGGATAGGATCCTGATGCTCGTGAGCGTCGACTATCCGCACCGGCCGATGGTGCTCTGGAGCGATGATCGCGGCCGGAGCTGGTCGCCGCCGCGGTTCGTCTATCAGGACTTCGGCGACGATTCGGACCGCGGCCATCACGTCGGCGTCAGTCTGACCTATCTGGGCGGCGGCAACGTGGTATTCAGCGTCGAGTCGAAGGGGCGATATTTCAGCGAGGATTTCGGCGAGACCTGGAGCGAGCCGGTGGCGAGGCCGCCGACCTCCGACGGACGGCACTGGTACCAGTGGGACTCGTACCTGGTGGACAAGATCCCAGCCGCCGGCCGGACGGTGCGGGTGGCTGAGACGGGCTACAACTACATCGGCGATACCAAGACCACGCAGGCGGAGATCCGGTTCAGCGAGGACCTTTGCCGGACGTGGAGCGCGCCGGTTCGCGTGCCGCAGTGGAAGGGCGTCAACGAAGTCGCGCTGGTTCGCGCCGCCAACGGCGATATGGTTGCGGCGTGCCGCACCGACAAGCCGGCCCACATCGAGGATACGCTCGATCACTACGAGGGGCTGGGCGTTTCGATCTCCAGCGACGACGGGCACACCTGGTCGCCCGTCAACATGCTCTACGATTACGGCCGGCACCATCCGAGCCTGGTGCGGCTGGGCGACGGGCGGATCGTGATGACCTATGTCGTCCGCAAGGGTTATCCCGATACGGCCGACGGCTTTCCGCAATTCGGCATCGAGGCCGTCATCAGCCGCGATCACGGACGAACGTGGAATCTCGACGATAAAATCGTCCTGGCCGAGTGGGCCGGCAACCGCCAAGGCCCGAACGCCTGGTGGGCGAGCAGCCAGGCCACCTCGACGATCCTGCTGCCCGACGGCCGGCTCCTGACCGCCTTCGGCACCGGCTACCGCAGCCAGCCGAACGAAAACAACATGGCCGCCCCGCGGGATGTGGGGCTGGTGGAGTGGCAAGTACCGTCCTGACGGCCGGGAAAGTCCTCTCGCGGGCATGACCAAATGTGGCACAGAACGTTCCGAAGGTTTTATTTCGCGATGCATTATGACTGTGGAGGAACAATCGGTTAGGACTGACGCCGATGGTCGAGGTGATCCGGGGCAATCTGTTCGACTCGTCGGCGCAGACGCTGGTCAATGCGGTCAACTGCGTCGGCGTGATGGGCAAGGGCATCGCGCTGGAGTTCCGGCGGCGCTACCCGGCGATGTTCGCCGACTACCAGCGGCGGTGCCGATCAAAACAGGTGGTAATCGGGCGACCATATCTATATCGTCACAGCGACCAACGCTGGATCCTGAACTTCCCGACCAAACAGCACTGGCGAAGCCGGTCCAGGCCCGAGTACATCGTCAGCGGCTTGGAGTTCCTCAGCCTGCACTATCGCCAGTGGGGCATCACGTCGATCGCGTTCCCTCTGCTGGCGACCGGCCTGGGCGGACTCGACAGGACTGAGATACTGGGCGTCATGACGGACAGCCTGAAGCCGCTCGTCATTCCCGTCGCGATCTTCATTCCGGACGATGGCGAGTTGGCCGGCCCGCCTCTTTAGTCCGTCGTGCGTCTCATTCGCCTAAAACCTCAGCATCACCTCCGCCTTGCCGGTGAACTCGCGGATCAGGACGGTTTCGCTCTCCGGAACGTACACGCCGCCGTCGGTGCCGCGGGCTTTGAGGCTCATCGGATGCGGCAGACGAATGGACACGTCCTTGGGCTTACGATCGGTGTCGCACTCGATCGTTGCCTTGATGAATCCCTCATCGGTTCGCGACACCACTTCCAGCGACAGCGGACCGAAGTAGCTGGCCACGTTCTCCAGCCGAATTCTCTGCCCGTGCTCGAGCCACCGTCGCGGGACGCAGCGGAGGAGCGAGAGCATCTGCCCCTCCTCCAGCCACAGCATCCAGCGGGTCTGCATCAAAAACCACGCCTCCTCGTGCGTCTTGTTCGGCGAGACGCGGTGGTAGTGCTCCCAGAAGGTATACGTCTCGCGATCCTGAAGGGCGGTGAGCTGGTTGTAGTACGTCTTGAGGAACTCCTTGACCTCGCCGCGCTTCAGATGAACATAGTCGTGGCGGCAATAGTACGGCTGGGAGAAGCCCGCGTTCTCGACCGTAAAGAGCTCCTGGTGCGATCGAAGGATATCCTCCGTGGTCGTCTCGTCGGCGTCGAACACCTCGCCGATCACCAGGTAGAGCGCGCCGATCAGCGAATCCCGGCAACCGAAGGCCCCGTGGCTGGTGTACCACTCGCCGCCCTCGGCGAACAGGGCCACCGGGCCGCGATACTCCGCCCACGGCGGACAACTTCTCACCCACGTCCCGTCGCCCGTCGGAATGACCGGTGATCTTTCGATGGATTCTATGACGGCGGTCCGGATGTCGGCTCGGTACTCGTCCGCCTCGCGCTCCAGACGCTTGGCGTCAGCGGGACTGACCTCGTCCAGCATCTGAGCCGCGCGGCGGATGCCGAGATACGAGAGGGCGTTGAGCATGAACGAATGAAAGAAGTCCTCCGGATCGGCGACCTTGCCGTCCTGCAGGCCGTAGCCCTTGCCGCGCAGCTCCTGGCGCTTGTTGCGGTCGCGCCACGTCAGGAGATAGTCGCACGCCTTGAGGATGTTGGGCCGGACCCGCCGGACCCATTCCTTGTCGCGCGTGTACCGGTAGTGCTCGCCCATGGTCCAGAGCACCGGGCCGGTCTCAAGCTGGTAGCCGCCGAAGTTCTGGATGAAGCCGTCGTCCCGCTGACGCTGCAGAAAAAAGTCCAGGCAGCGCTCGGCCAGCGCGTGCCATCCCATCGAATCGAAAAACTGAATGATCGGCGAACTCTCGCTGCCGATGGGCGCGTAGACGCCGATCGTCGGCAAAAGAGGCCCTTCGGCCTCCATGCCCAGCGTGTTGACCTCGCAGTGCACCAGGCCCGCCCGAATCCGCTCGTCGATCCCCTTTTCCGGCACGCGGATGCAGCCGCCGCGGTCAAGCTTGTCGCGCCAGTAGGCCCGGCACGAAGCCAGATGACGATCGTAATCGAACGCCGCCAGCTTCTCGGCGCGGCGGCGGGTGATCGGGCAATGCGGGATCAGCATGTCCCAGGTGGCGATCTCGCCCGGCCCCAGCAGCACCGCCATTTCCGACTGCGGCATCGGCCGATTGTTGAACAGCGTCACCGCATAGATCCGGTCGTCGTCGATCAGCGAGCATCCCGCCCGGCTGTCGAATTCATCCCGCTCCAGGGGAACGGGAAGGAAGAGCTGGTGGCCCGCGACCGGCCTGACCGTGCGGAACCACGCATAGCGGGGCACGTCGCCCGTGTTGCACGCCTTGACCCGAACGCAACAGATCGTCTCCTGCTCGCGCCGCCGGGTCTCAGCCTCGGTGGTCTCCGCCAGGGCCCTGTAATCGTCCTGCGAGAGCATGTTTCCGCCGGTCTGCGCGTAGGCGGCTTGCCACTGCGTGCCGCGCACGTTCTGCACCGTGAGCGGCTCGCGTTCGAGCGTGGCGAAGGCGGTCAAATCGTAGGTAACGTCGTCCTCGACCTGTTGCGAGCGAAGGACGGGCAGGCAGCCGTCGTCCAGACGACGGGTCAGCCGCGTGCGGCAGTTCACGCCCGGCCCGACCACGAACTTGAGGATGACGACGCCGTTGTTCAGTTCCGGCCAGGTCACCTGCGACCCGTGATACCGCGGCTGAATCATCCCCCAGAACCCGTACTCCTCGCAGTGCCCCACCTCAAAGGTGCGCATGTCGCGCGAGAGGCCAAGCCACGTCGGCGCGACCTGCTTCCGGTTCCGCCCGCACGCCGCTTCGAACGTCTCTTCCGGTTCGGCGTTGAACCGCATGGAGTCCGAGACTCTGCCGCTGGATCGGATCTCATCGGCAATCTGATCGTAGCCGCGAGGGTCATCCGCCGTCGTGATCGCCACGCCGTACTGTGGAAGGAAGATCGGATTGGCCCGGCGGACATCGCGCGGGAGGAACGTGAACGCATTTCGTTCCGTGCGGACGGTCGCCAGGGTCGGACAAGCGCCCAATCCCAACTTCACGCCGGAAAGGTCGACCTCGAGCCTCGGCAGTCTGCCGCTGATCGAGAACTCAGCGTCACGAATTTCGCCCTGGCCGGCGACGATCCGCATCCGGCCAATCGTTCCGTCCGTCAACTCCAGCCGCCCTTGTCCCGGACCATCGCTCCACACCAGCGCGATCGCCGTCCGATCAGTCCCGACCTTCTTTGCCGCATCCGCGTTCATCTTCTGCTCCAGGTTCTGTATAGTTGTATATGACTGCACCATGGTCGCAACGCCCATAGAGCCGATCATACGAATGACATGCCTTCAAGATTAGCTTATAGCGAGCAAAATGGAATGGACGGAATTGCGCAATAGTTGTACAATCGGGCAATATCGGTGCTGAGGATCGCTCATGCCGCGGCAGATTCACGGACATAACTGGCGGCCGCCCGACCCAAAGGGGCTGTGGATACTGTCCGCGATCGAAGACCAGCGCCATCGCGTGAGCCCTCGCGGGCGGATTTCGCATGCGTTCTGGGCTCTCGATTACGCGTTCTGTCCCGGTGTGACGTTTCGGGTGGGACGGGTTCGCAATCCCTGGCGCGAGCGGCCGGCGTTCACAGCCCATCTCTATGCGCCCGGCACGTCATATTGGGAACGGTTCTGTTCGGCTGGCTCCCCGCTGCACAGCGGGTCGATCTGCTTTTTGGGCGGAGATGTTGCGGGACTGGCCAGGCTGGTTGACGCGTCTGACGGCTGCGCCCGCTTTTCTGACCCGCAAAAGATCATCGCCTCGCTGCTCCAACGGGCGGCCGACGTCGGGCAACAGGAGGGTGATGCCGGTTTCTGGAAGGCCCAGGCTTTGCTCTGCCATGTTATCGACGCACTTGGCCAGGCTCAGCCGGCTGGCGAAGACGGGATGTGGATCGTCGATGGCAAAGCCAGGCCTCGCGACGGAGGCGAGATGGTCCCAGCGGCACGCGAGTACCTGCGGATGAACCTGCACCGCACCGTCGCACTCAGGGAAATCGCCGCCCACCTCCACGTCAGCGTATCCACGCTGGCCCACCGCTTTCGCCGCGAGACCGGCCGGTCCACCCTCGGCGAACACGCTCAGATGCGGATCCGACACATCAAGCACCTCCTGCTGATGGGGGAACCGCTCAAAGCCATCGCCCCGGTCATGGGGTTCGGCGATATCTACCACCTCTCGAAGTACTTTCGCCGCGTCGAAGGCGTCAGCCCCCGAGCGTTCCTCAGGCAGCAAAACCGCGGGTAACGACGATTGCGTCAGATTCAGAGGCCGGATCCGGATGCCCTTGCAGAACTCTTCGCGGTCATCGCCTGACCGACACGCCCTTGCCGGCCAGGAACTCCTTGACCTGTTCGATGCTGAGAATCCGGAAGTGGAACACCGACGCAGCCAGGAGAACATCGGCGTGCCCTTCCGTCACCGCCGCGTGGAAGTCATCGAGCTTGCCCGCGCCGCCCGAAGCGACGACGGGTACGTTGACGGCATCGGCGATGGCTCGGGTAAACTCCAGGTCATAGCCGGTCTGGGTGCCGTCGCCGTCCATGCTGGTCGGCAGGATCACGCCCGCGCCCAAGTCCTCGCACCGCCGGGCCCAGTCGATCGCGTCCTGGCCGATCGGCTTGGTGCCACCAGCCACCACCAGTTCAAAACCCGACGGCATCTCCCGATTCCTCCGGGCATCGATGGCGACGGTGACCCGGTCGGAGCCGAAGGTGTCGGCGCCCTGTTTGATCAACTCGGGCTTTCGCACCGCCGCTGTGTTCATCGAGAACTTGCTGGCGCCGGCCTCGACCACCAGTTCCATATCCTCCAGCGACGAGATCCCGCCGCCGACGGTCAGCGGAATGTCAATGACGGCTGAAACGTTGCGGACCCACTCCAGACGGGTCTTGCGATTCTCGACGGTGGCCGCGATGTCCAACATCGCCAACTCGTCCGCCCCTTCCTTCTGATAGAACGCAGCGTTTTCGATCGGGTCGCCCGCGTCCTTGATATCCACGAAGTGCACCCCCTTGACCACCCGACCCTCTTTCATGTCCAGACACGGCATGATCTTGACCAGACCCATCAACCTGCTCCTTTCGCACGGCGGCGACCAATCCAACCGATCTGCCGGCATTCTACAGAGTCAGAACTGCCAACTCAACCGGCAGGCCACGCCGGCTGTGAAGGACGATTGCGGCCCCGGGAGAGATCAT
Organism: Phycisphaerae bacterium; assembly: GCA_012729815.1. Lineage (NCBI taxonomy): Bacteria > Pseudomonadati > Planctomycetota > Phycisphaerae > Phycisphaerae bacterium. Next base: position 26,883 of record JAAYCJ010000070.1, read on the forward strand.
CTGCACGTGGAGAGCCTGTAGGGCTTGGGAATTCCGCCGAAGCGTTGATGGAGATCCCGCGGCAACCGCGGGAGAGCGGCCGCTGGCCCCGATCACTTCGCGAGGGCGGCCTTGCGATCGTCGAAGATCCTGAACACGGATGTCAGGTGGGTGATCTCCAGCGTGGTGCGAATGATCTCGGAGAGGTTGCTCAGACACAGCTCGCCGCCGTGGCTCCGCAACTGTCGCAGGACGTTCAGGAGCATCCGGATACCCGCGGTGGATATGTAGGTCACCCGATCGAAATCGAGGACCAGCCGGGTGGGCCGGTGGGTCTCGATTTCTTCCTTGAGCTGGACATGGACTTCATCGACGTTGTTCAGGAATGAGATGTCCCGAACGACGAAGTGGGCGACGGTCACGTCGTCCAGATGCTGAAAATCCACCGAGATGTTCTGAAGTTCAGCCGACATCGGACGCCATTGCTCCCAATCCGGTTCCTGCCGCAAACGGATGCGGCCCTGCTGTATTCTCTATCGGCGGTTTGCGCGGTGGACGCAAAGAGGGAC
>JAAYCJ010000071.1 GCA_012729815.1 Phycisphaerae bacterium
CGATCAGCTACGAGACGTTCGCCGAGGGTTGGATGCAGGACGGCAAAGCGTGGGGCCGACCCGCCGATGTGGAGGTCGCCCCGGACGGTGCCCTGATGGTCTCGGACGACAAGGCCGGCGCGATCTACCGTGTCAGCTACGCGGGTAACGACGCCGCCGAGAGCCAGCCAGCCGATGGTCAGGGTTCGACGATCTCGCGGTTGTCGTCGTCGGGAAACCAGACGGGGCTGAGGTAGTCGATGATCTGCTGGTCGGTGCGCAGGCGGAGCTCGCCGTGGCCGTCGAGGAAGGAGAACGACGATTTGCTGTTGTGCGGCCAGTGCGGGTCGTCGGCCCAGTCGTAGTCGGGCTGGATGGGCTTGAAGTTACCGTCGTTTGGGCTGCCCTCGTCGACGAAGATGATCAGCCGGTCCTGCTGCTGCGTGAAGCGCGAGGGCATGGGATAGGTGATGCCCGCGGCGGTGCTGGCCTTGGCGACCCGCAGCGAGTAGAGGTTGGCGTTGATAGAGTAGGAGAGTTGCCCCCTGGTCGGCTGGGCGTCGCTGGGACAGCGGTAGACCTCGACGTTCTTGATCAGCGGGTAGAGCATGCCTTTGGCCACATCGAAGGCGGGATCGAAGGCGTCGCCGCAGGGAACCCACGAACCGAGGGCATTATCATAGTCGGTGGCGGAATTGTCGCCGCGGGCGGGCCAGGTGTCGAAGTTCTCGTTGGCGTAGGTCATGTTGGCCAGCGTGAGCTGCCGGAGGTTGTTGGAGCAGAAGATGCCGCGGGCGTCCTCTTTGGACCGCCCTATCGTCGGCAGCAGCATGCCCATGAGGATGCTGATGATGGCGATGGTGGTCAGGAGTTCGATCAGGGTGAACGAGGTCGGTCTTCTGTCCATGTCTGTCCTCATGCCTCGATGCGGCGGTTGTCCTAAGCGGTCATGAAGCCTTTCCAGACGAGGGCGATCGCGCTGACCAGCAGGAGCCCGACGGCCAGCAGACGCCGCTTGCCTCTAAGAATGCTGATCAGCCCGAGTGACGCCAGCATGGTCAATGACGAGAATGGAACCCAGAAGGCCCTGGACCATGAGAAGATGGACGGCTGTCGGAGCGTTTCGCCCGGATATTCCACAAGGGCCACCTGGCTGACCACGACCGCGCCCGGCCCGTCGAGGACCAGGTCGGCACCCATCCTGGCCGGACGGGCGGCTGGATCGTCGCGGGCGGTGAAGGTGAGTTCGAAGGCCGCCCATTCGGTCTGGTCGCCCTTGAACGTGCGAGCCCGATCGGGACCGAGGGCCGCCTTCTGGACGTAGCGGGTTCCGTCAGCGAGGACCGTCCAGACCTCGAACCAGCCCGTGCCTTCGACCGTCTCCCATTGGGCCCAGCCGGCGATCCCGTACTTGACGGCGGAGATCGCGGGGCTCTCGATGGCCGCCAGAGGGTAGGTCTTGCGGCCGGTGTCCTGGCGGGTAATTCGCAGGCACTGGGAGCCGCCCGGCTCGTCCGGTTCGATCAGTTCGACTTCGGAGACCTGGGCGGGTTGGGTCGGCTGATCGGGCGGATTCGGGTCGATCAGCGGGATTGGCTGCTCGGTGCGTTGTCCATAGGTCCAGGCGGCCGCCATGACCATTGTCGCGATCGCCACCGCCACGCGTCCCAAGCCCATCGGTCAGCCTCCTCACGTCGCTTCGCGGGTTTGCAGCAGGAACATCCTTGTTGCACCATTATACCGAAGCGGGCGGAGAATTCATGCCCGGATTTCGCGCCGATGGCGCGACGCCCCGCTCCCTGATCCGCCCAAGGTGGATGGCTTTCAGCTTTCGACCGGGCGGTTGATCAGGTGGAGGAATTCGGTGCGGGTGGCTGGGGAGTCGTGGAAGCTGCCCAGGACGGTGGAGGTGGTCATGACGGAGTTCTGTTTCTCGACGCCGCGCATCATCATGCACAGGTGGCGGCACTCGACGACCACGCCGACGCCCTCGGGTTCGACGGCCCGCATGATTTCCTGGGCGATCTGGGCGGTGAGGCGTTCCTGGATCTGGAGCCGACGGGCGAGGCAGTCGACGATCCGGGCGAGTTTGCTGACGCCGAGAACCTTGTTGCGGGCGATGTAGCCGATGTGACAGCGGCCGAAGAACGGCAGCATATGGTGCTCGCAGAGGCTGTAGACCTCGATGTCGCGGGCGATGATCATGTTGTTGGCTTCGGAGTCGAAGACGGCGCCGTTGATCTCCCGCTGCGGGTCGCTGTGGTAGCCCTTGGTCAGGAACTCCCAGGCCTCAGCCACCCGCTGGGGGGTTTTGGCGAGGCCCTGGCGCTGCGGGTCTTCTCCGATTTCGACCAGCAGTTGGCGTATCAGATCGGCGACGCGTTCCCTGTTCACAGACCAACCCTCCTTCTGAGGCGTTCGGAAAACTCGATGTCGGCGACGAGCCCGGCGCCGTCGACGCCGCGAGCCGCCTCGGCGGCGGCCCGGCCGTCGTCGGGCAGGACCACGTCCGGCGCCAATTCGGCCAGCGGGACGATCAGAAAGGCCCGCTCCCGCAGGTCGGGGTCGGGAACCTTCAGATCGGGCTGATCGATGATTCTATCGCCGTAGAGCAGAATGTCCAGATCGATGGTGCGGGCGGCGTACTTGTCGGCGGTGCGAACGCGGCCGAGGTCGGCTTCAATCCGGCGGAGCAGGCCGAATTTCAGGTCGCGAGGAGCCATCGCGGTCTCGACGACAACGACGCCGTTGAGGAAGGCCGGCTGGCCCGGGCGGCCGAGCGGCGTCGTTCGATAGAACGTCGAAACGCCGACCATCGGCACGGATCGGGCGAGTTGCTCGATCGCGAGAAGGATATTGGCGTGCGGATCGATGTTGGACCCGACGGCGATGAAGGCCCGCACAGCCGGGTCAGGCATGGCCGCTGCGCTCCCGGACGATTTCGACGGCCACGGTGCGGGCGAACCGCAGGGCGCCGGGTTTTTCCAGCACGACGCGGACCCGCTGAACGTGTGGATCGGCGAGGCAAACGTCGGCGACCTTCTGGGCGAGGTGCTCGATGAGTTGGCACGAGGACGACTCGACGGTCTCGATAACCCTTTTCTTGACACTCTTGTAGTCGACGGTGTCTTCGAGACGGTCGGATCGGCACGCCGCCAAAAGGTCGGCCTCGAGGGTGAGGTTGAGCAGGACGTCCTGCTTTTCCCGCCGTTCGTGCTCGTAGACGCCGACGATGCACCGCAGGGCCAGGTCGCGGATGTGGATGCGATCAAGCTCGCGATCAGCCGCCATAGACGGACCCTTTCATGTGTCGGCCGCCGTCGACGTAAAGAACCTGGCCGGTGATAAACTCGTTTTGCAGGAGGAACATGACGGCGTCGAGGACCTGATCAACCGTGCCGATCCGCTGGAGCGGATTGCTGGTGACGAGTTTGGCCAGGTAGCTCTCTTCGTCCTTGCCGACCGGAGCAAGGATGACGCCGGGCGCGACGGCGTTGACCCGCACGCGCGGAGCGAACTCCAAAGCCATCATTTTGGTCAGCGACAGCAGCATGCGTTTCGAGAGGTTGTACGGTACGTGAAGCGGATCGTGATCGACCATGCGGGCGTCGAGGAAGTTGACGATGGCGGCTTGACGGCCCTGCCGGGCCACCGCCCGCGCGATCAGGAACGGCGCGACGGCGTTGATCCGGGCGTTGGCCAGGATGTCCTGGGCGGAGCAGTCGGCCAGGCGGCCTTCGGGAAAGATGGAGGCGTTGTTGATCAGGACGTCGATGGGTCCGGCCTGCTCGGCTGAGCGGTCGACGAGGGCCTCGGCCTGTTGCGGATCGTCCAGATCCGCCTGGACGGTCCAGGCGTCAACGCCCGAGGCGCGGATCGTGTCGGCCACTTCCTTGGCCTCAACTTCCGCTGAGCCGTAGTGGACGATCACGTTGGCCCCGGCGCGGGCCAGACCGAGAGCGACGTGGCGGCCGATGCGCTTGGCCGCCCCGGTGACCAATGAGGTTCGGCCGGTCAGGGGTTTTCGCGTATCCTGCGTATGCTGCGGCAAGTCCATCAGGCCCCTCTCGGCAGTTGGTCGATCTTGGCGGCGAGGACGAAATCGCTCTCGGTCAGCCCGTCGATCTTGTGCGTCCAGATCGTGATCGCTACCTTGCCCCACGACAGGTAAATATCGGGATGATGCCCCTGGTCCTCAGCCAGTTCGCCGACCCGATTGGTGAAATCCAGCGCCTGGCGAAAATCGGCGAACTTGAAGTCTTTCTCCAGGTGATGCTCGTTGACGACCTGCCAGCCGCCCCCCAGTTGCCGTTGGAGCTGCCGCAGCGGTTCGCCGCCCAGCGGCGGCACGCCGCCCTTGCACGGCACGCACTCCTTCTGCGCCAGCGAACAAGATTCGTTCATCGTCGTTCCCCTTTCTAGTCCTGATTTTGGCAATATGGCCGGCGAGGTTCAAGCCAAATCGGACAAGGGCAAGCACGGAGCACGCGGAAAGAAGAAATCTATAGCTGGAGTAGGGTGCGTCGTCCCGACGCACCACCTCTTGATCCACCCCCCATCCATCCGCCCGCCGCCCACATTCCTGGCCCGTTCCCTGCATTCCCACAGGAATCCCTTCCGGCGTCTCTGCCTGCGCCCCCAAAAAGGTCAATTTGACTCTATTCCATTCCCGTGCTATCTTTATCCTGCGGGGACGCGCCGCGCCCCCGCCCACGCGTCGCTTCGTGCGACGCTTGACAACTGAATACGCGACGGACCGTCGGGGCCTTTCCTCTGCGGCCCGCGGAGACCGCAAACGCGGCGCAAACCTTACAAATTGTACAAAACCCCGCCAACTGCCGTACCGTCCCGGTTTGTAGCACCCGGAAAAGCCGCTCCTCTACAAATCGTACGTTCTGTACAAAACGTACATCCGACAGCCGGCCGGTTCACCGAAGCTCCTGACCGCCGGACTCCCCCACGACGAAAGGCCGCGCCGATTTGACAATTTGTACAAAACCCGCGCAACCCGCTCATCGGCAACGCCCTGCAACCACCACCCCGAAATCCTGATCTTGTACGAATCGCACGTTTTGTACAAAACGTACAGCCCTCTGCCCTGATCTCCAAGCCGTCTCCGCGTGCTCCGTGCCGGTCTTTGCGGCTGGGCGAAGCGACCTGCTCAGTCGGGATCATCGGTGACGCGGAGTTCGTTGACGGGAGTGCCGTCGCTCCAGAGACCCATGAAGCGCTGCTCAGCGGTGTCGCCGAGGGCGTAGTGGCGGTTAATCCCGTAGAAGGCGGCGTCGGTCAGGCCGTCGAAGAGTTTCCAGAGGCCGTAGTAGTCGAGGGCGTCAATGCCGCGGCGGCTGCACTCGAGGCCGAGGAATGGGCAGAGTTCGGGAAGGTATCCGGTGTGCAGGCTGCGCACGTCGTAGTCCTCATCGTAGGCCAGCGGCGCGGTGTGATCGGCGATCAGGGCCGGGCTGCCGTGGTCGTCGGAAACGAGGACCACGTAATCCTTGTTTTCAAGCGGAATGGCGGTGGTCTCATTGAAGATGCGTTTGCCGTCGAGGTCGCCCACCAGCGTGTCACGATCGCCGACCACCGAGAGCAGCAGGGTCTGAGCGGGAATCTGGCTCAGGTCTTCCAGCGGTGCTCCGTGGCGGGGAACATCGCGCAGGGCGGCGGGCTCGACGGCCATGATCGCCTTGGGCGCGGGCAGGCCCTCCCGCTCGGCGACGGCGGCGAGGTTAACGACCAGAGCGGCCCCGGCTGAGTGGCCGACCACGGCGAAGCAGTCGAGGTCCGGGCTCACGTGGTCGTCGGATTGCAGCAGTTCGATCGAGGTCCGCAGGGCGGCGATCGCATTGGGCAGGAACTCCTCGGACGGGGTGAAGATCGACTCCTGGTACCGCGGATAGACGATGATATTGCCGCGGCGGACAAGATGCTCGATCCAGCCGCCATGGTACTTGGGATTGATGGCGGTCCATCCGTGGCCGAAGAGGATCAGCGGGGCGGTCTGCGGCGACGGTGAGGCGGGCTCGAAGATCCACACATGCTCGCCACCTCGGCCGACGACAGTGGTCCGGACGCTGGCGTGGTCATAGTCTGAACCGCCGGGCCCTTCAGCCGGCTGATCGGGCGGCAGGATACCGAAGCCCTGGCAGGAGACGAGGCCGCAGGCACAAATGACCGCTCCAACGATTCGAACCACCGGCTGAACCATCGTCGGGCCCCCCTTCCGATTGGTTTATTGCGCCTAATCCTCCGCGGCCTGTCCGCCGTTGCCCACCAGCGGGCGGATCTTGTCGACCCGGAAGTAGACCAGGTACAGATCGTCGTCCTCCTGTCCGGGCACGGGACAGCGCCGGCGGAGCTGTTCGATAAGCTCACGGTCCCGCTCTTCGCGAATCCTGGTCAGGTAGAGCCGTCTGCCCTGGTAGCCGGAACCCTCCTCGATGAAGAGGTACGCGGCGTGCGGATTGGACTGGAGGTTGTGATAGGTAAGGCGGTGGTGCATGATGAAGGCCGCGGTGTTCTCATCCATCATGTGAGGCCGGGCGTAGACGGCGGCGTCCACAATGCCGCTGAAATCCGCCGTCGCGAGCACACCCACCCCGCGCGTCCGCTCGAAGTACTCGGACAGGTTCATCGACAACCTCCTTTGCGCTTCTCTCCCGCTGATGAGTCACGAAAGGACCGGATCTATCGTATGCGGGTATTGTAACGCGGCATCGCGGGCGGCTCAACCTTTTTATCGGCCGCTGAAAGAGCAGGTGCCGTCGGTTTACCGGGCGGCAGGCTCGGGTGTGATCGGAGTTAGTTCGATGAAGCGAATTCCGGGACTGGGGCAGGCCAGGGCAAAGGAGAGGGTCTGGCCGTCGCGGACGACCGGCACGGGGTCGGCTTGACCGTATTGGGCGGCCTCGCGGAGTTGGGCCTTGACGCCTTGAACGTCAAGATCGGGCCGGCCGAGTTCGATCCACTTGCCGTAGCTGTCGCCGTGCTCCTCGTCCGCGCACCAGTGGCGCGTGCAGCGGTAGTCGCGAGGTTGGGGTGTCTTGATCGAGACATTCACCTGCGTCTGGTACGGTTGGCGAGTCAGGTCCTCATCGTAGTTGACGAGCACGATGCGGATGGTCTGATCGGGCATGACGACGGCCAGGCCGTCGATCGGATCGTTGGTGGAAACCACGTCGAGCCGCCGGCCGCTGCGAAGCTGGTGAAGGAACACGAAGGCGTTGTACACCGGCTTGGGGGCCGGGTGCTTGGTGAACATGCCGAGATAGCCGGAGAAACCTCTGACGTTGCCGACTTCCGGATGGTCGATCAGGTTGAAGAAGGCGGCGTAGTCGAGGTCGGCGTCGAGCATGAGACGGACGGCTTTGACCACCATCGAGGCGTTCCACGGCAGGTCGGCGGGCTCGCCGGTCATGCTATTGCAGTTCCATTCGGTGATGCCGACCGGGCAGTCCTTGAGGCCGGGGAACATGGTCTTGTATCGGTGCAGATACGGGATGAACTCGCCGAGCAGGCGGATGGGCGCATTGGAGCCGATGTAGACGTGGCTGGAGTAGTGGTCGATAGCGTCGAGTTGGTTTCGCTCCTGGAGCCAGCGGAGGATGCGTTCCTCGAACCGGGCCGGTCCGCCGCTGGTGAGGCCCATCTTCAGATCGACGCCGCGCCGCTGCTCGACCCGCTGGGCGGCCAGGTAGACCTGTTCGGAAAGCTGCTGGAATTCCTCGTCGGTTCCCAGGTAGTAGTGGCCGCCGGGTTCGTTGTAGATCTCCCAGAGCCATTGCTCGGCTCCGTCCTTGCCGTAGCGGTCGACGACGCGGTCGAAGATGGCTTCGATGAAGCGGCCCCACTTGCCCATGTCGCTGGGGGCGAGGCGATTGCAGAAATGGGGGCGTCGGACGCCGGGCGTATCGAGGGCCTGCGGCGTGCTTTCGATGGTGACGATGGGCGTGATCCGGTACTGGCGGACGAGCATGTCGAAGATCTGGTCGAACCGCGTCCAGTCGTAGACCGGGTTGCCGTGCTCGTCATCGGTGCGGTAGGCTTCGACGGCGTTGATCGGATCGTGAACCCGCATCCAGTCGATGCCGGCTTCGGTCAGGTACGGCAGGGTCTCCTGGACGTCGGGACGCAGCAGCCAACTGCAGTAGCTCAGGTCGACGCCGGACCAGACGCGGTGGTTGATCGTCTCACCCGGTTTGGAGGCGTCTATCGTGAGTTCGGCTTGGTTTGGATCGAAGGGCGGGACGGCGCCCGTCAGCGGCTGACGGGCCATCCAGACCTGATCGAACCACACGGTTCCGCCGGCCCCGTCAAAGAAGCGGATCCAGAGCTGGACCTTCTTGACCGCTTCGCTGAAGCGGGTGCTGCTTTCGGCGTACTCCCAGCCTTTGTCGCCCGTGGTGAACAGGTCGAGGTCGCCGTGACAGAGGTGTCTGCCGCTTTCGTCCTGGCCGACCAGTTGGATGCCGACGCCGGACCATCCGGTCCTGCCGCAGGTGATATCGACGGCTTTCTTCCACGCTCCGAACCGCAGTTCCTCGCCGTGGTAGGCAAAGGCCTTGCTGACGAGGGTGGCCGGGCCGGTGATCCGGATGCAGCGGCCGCCAAGAACGGGTTGCTCGGTGTCGTCCAGAATCTCGCTTCCTTCGGACCAGACGGCCAGGTCGTCCCAGTCGACGCCGTTCTTCTGGAAATACCAGTGATCGACGCCGAGCGTGCCTTCGAACGACGGGTCGCCGATCATCTCCTCCAGTCCTTCCTGTCCGATCGCGATCCGCACATCGTCGAACCAGACGGTCCCGGATGAGCCCTGGTTGGCGAGTTGAAGGCCGTACCAGCGGACGCCGTCGTTGAACTGGTGTTGGCCGCCGGCTTCGCTCCAATCCCGATCGCCGGAAACGACAAGGATGTCGCGATGGCAGACTTCCCGTTTCGTGTTGTCGTATCCGACGAGAATGGCGCGGCCGACCTTGTAGGCGGCGTCGCCCGCCGCGACGGAACGGCAGCGCACCTTCAGCGATATCCGGATGGACTGGCCCCGGTTGTTGGGGAAAAGCTGGGTCGCGTAGCCGACGCCGGGTTCGAGCCTGATCGCCCCGTCGTCGATCTCGGCCGCGGTGTCCTGCTGGCGCGTCAGCAGTTCCGACCAGTTGGGTTTCTGGAAATCGACGTCCAACAGCGGCCGGTCGGCGGCGAAGGCGGCATGTGAGAAGAGCAGGACGCCGACGGTTGCATGGATGGGCCATCGTCTGGCAGGACATTGTGCTGACACTGAGAATCTCCGAGGGATTGAGTGACTGGTTTCTGTCAGTTGACCGGGTCGTCCAGCATGTTGCTTCCGATCTGGCCGGGGTAGAAGGCCTCAACGTGCCCGTCGGCGAAAAGAGATGTCATTCGTCCGCTGTGAAGAAACGAGCCGTAGTAGGTCAGGCCGGGAAAGTTGATGAAAAGGCAGAAGCTGTTGGGATGGTAGACATCCGCATTCCAGGCCCCTTCGCCCAAGACGATCTGCTGCGAAGGATAGGGAATTCTGTGGAAGGGAAAGAAGCCGTTGGTGGCCTCCCACGTGCCCGTGTACCCGTTCCAGGAAGGATAGTGGTAGTGGCTGTTGGAGACCCTCGCGTAGCTGATGCTGGAGGCCGGCAGCGCGTCGACCGAAGTGGCGTTGGTGGGGCAAAGCCAGATGGGCTCTCCGGGCCACGGCAGGTACTTGAGCAACGCCATGGTCCACTGCCACCACGGAGAAGGGCTATAGCCGCTGCGAAACAGGCCGACCAGATAGCCGTTGTAGTCGTTCAGGTAGGCTTGGACACCGAATGAAATTTGGCGGAGATTACCGGCGCATTGCGTCTGCCGGGCGCTCTCGCGGGCGGAGGCCAGGGCGGGCAGGAGAATCGCCACCAGAACGGCGATGATGGCCACCACGACCAGGAGCTCGATCAGGGTGAACGCCTTCGATTTTCCACAATGCATGGCAGCCTCCTAACGTGAATGCGAAGCGCAGGAACTTCGCACGATAAGCCGGCACGGATAGTCGTTCTTGGACATCCGCGGCGTCAGATCGCCGCCGCCTTCCAGATGGTCGACGAGCATGTCGAGGGCGACGCGGCCGAGTTGCTCCAGATCGGTGTGAACAGCGGTCAGAGGCGGATTGGCGAACTCGGAGAGCCGGGTGTCGCCGCTGCTGATGAGGCTCACGTCGCGCGGGCACATGAGTCCGCGGGCGCCCAAAAGACCGAGCATCGCCACCTGGGTCTGGTCGCTGGCGAAGATCACCGTCGCCCGCTCCTCGGGCGGGGCGGCCAGCCAGTGCTCCAGAACGCAAGCCGCCGCATCGTAGTCGCATCGCCCGGCTGAGGGTTCCAGAATATCGAGACGGCAGCGTGAGGCGACCGGGTCGCCGGCGCACCGCTGAACGACCAGATCGGCGACCTCGCGGGACCGGCGGGTCGGCTCGTGGCAGAGGATGGCCCGTCGGTGCCCCAGCTCGGCGGCGTGCCGAACCGCCTGGCACAGTCCATCGACCACGTCGCAGGCGATGGTGGGCACCAGTTCGGCGACCTCGACGTTATCGCCGATACAGACGCAGGGAATGTCGAACTCGCGGAAACGGGCAACCACAGCGGCTTCGACATAGCCGGTCAGGATCAGGCCGTCGACCGCCCGCTGGCCGACCTTGGGCGGAATGATGAAGGAGTCGACGCTCGATAGATTGTAGAGGCTGACGTTCAGGCCATAGCCGCGTTGGCGGCAGGCGTGCTCGATGCCGCGGAAGATCGCCCCGTAATAGAGGTTGACCAGGCCATCGGTGACGCGGTCGGAAAGGATGAAGCCGACGTGGCCGGTGCGTTTGGTCGAGAGGGCCTTGGCGGCGGCGTTGGGCTGATAACCGAGGCGTTCGGCGGCTTCGAAGATGCGCCGGCGGGTCCGGTCGGAGATCTTGACCCGGTTGGGGCGGTTGTTCAGCACGATTGAGACGGTGGACTTACGGACACCGACCGCTTCGGCAATGTCGCTGAGCGTCACAGCCACGAATCGCTCCAGAACGCTGTAGAATGCTACACTAACCGGTTAGTGTACTGAATGAAGGGATATCCGTCAAGGGAAAAACCCGGGGGAAGTCTCGGGGGAGTCGGGTCACCGCAGGAAAGCCTGGCTGGGACAGGCTTTGGGGGATCTCGGGTCCCATGAGAGTCGGCGGAATTGACAGGCGTCGCTCATGATGATACAATGTATCAACCGAGGAATAGAGCGCTGGGAGGTTTTGGCGATGGGCAAGAGACTGACACGGCACGGAAACAGCATGGCGTTGGTGATCGACCGTCCGATACTGGACCTGCTGAAGATCGATGAGAAGACCGAGCTTGAGCTGTTCACCGACGGCAGTTGCCTGGTCGTGGTCCCGCAGAAGGATCCAACGCGTGACGCACGGATCGCCTCGGCTCTGGAGACGGTGAACCGTCGGCACGGCAAGGTCCTCAAGAAACTGGCGGAGTAGGTCATGGCCATCGTCTTTCTGGCCTTGGACGACGTGCTGCTGATTCATGCCGACCAGATTGAACGCTACGGCGGCAGTACGGGCGTGCGCGATCTTCGGCTGCTGGAATCAGCCATCGCGGTAGTCCAGGCGAGTTTTGCCGGTGTTCCCCTGCAGCAGGACATCTACGAGATGGCTGCGGCATACATGGTCCACCTCGTCAAGAATCACCCCTTCGTAGACGGCAACAAGCGGACCGGGTTGGCATCCGCCCTGATATTCCTGGAAATCAACGGTGTCCAGGTGGTTGTCGACGATGAGGCGCTCTATCAACTGGTGATGGACGTGGTGGCGAACCGCGCCGACAAGCGGCGGGCGTCTGAGGTGCTCCGGTCGTCCGGACCGGACACCAGAGCGTGAAACCATCCTCGGATGGCAATGGCCCAGCGTTTAGTCCAGTTGGACCAACTGGTGGATCAGGTCCTTGTTGGTCGGGTAGATTTGGCGGTAGAGGTCGAGGCGTTTTTGGTAAAGGTCGCGGAACTCGGCCCGTGGTTTGTAGGTTCGGCCGGAGATGACGGCTTTGCGGGCGTAGTCGGCGGCGTTGTCGATGCGGCCGAGACCGGCGGCGGCGAGTAGCGCGACCCCCCAGCAGGCCCCTTCGGTGATCTCCAGAACGGTGACGGGCCGGTCGAGCACGTCGGCGTAGGTCTGCATCCAGACCGGGCTCTTGGCCGCCCCACCGATGCCGCGGTATTCGTCGATCCGGACGCCGGCCTGGGTGAGCAGGTCCTGGTTGAGGCGCAGCTCATAGACCACGCCCTCGACGACCGCGCGGGCGATGTCCCAGCGGGTGGTCTTAAGGTGCAGCCCGACCAGGGCGCCGGCGGCCTGGGTGTCGAGGTACGGCGTGCCGGTGGTGGTCAGGTAGGGCAGAAACAGCAGGTTGGTGGGCTTTTCGGGCAGGCTGCGGAAGATCAGGTCGTAGACGTCGGCATTGTCGCGGCGGGCCTGGTCGGCAAGGTCCTGGGCGAAATTGTCGCGGAACCATCGCAGCGCGCTTCCGCCGGTGAAGTTCCAGGCCAGCGACACCGAGTTTCCGCCGTAGGTCGGATAGCGGCAGAGGTTGCTTCTGGTCATGACGGCTGGGTCGACCTGCTGGTCGAGCAGGACGCCCATGCAGACAACGGTGCCGGTGGCGAGCATGGACTGGCCGACGTCGACGCCCGCGCCGAGGATGCCGGCGGGCTGGTCGTGGAGCCCGGGGACCATCGCCATGCCTTCGGCGAATCCCAGGTCGTTGCGGCCGACCCGGCCGATGACCTGGCCGGGCGCCGCGGGCCTGGCCAGCAGCGAGGAGTCGAGGCCCACAAGGTCCAGCAGACGGGAGGACCAGCGTTTCTCGTTCACGTCGAACAGAAGCATTCTGGCCGCCAGCGAATAGTCGATGGCCGGCTCGATGCCGAGCCGGGCCGAAAGGAAATCCGGGAAGCAGAGGAACTTGTGGACCTTGGCGAACATCTCCGGCTGATGGTTGCGCAGGTGGAGGATCTTGAAGAGCGAATGGTAGCTGTTGATGGGATGGCCGGTGATCTTGAAGACATCGACGTTGTCGATCTGTTGCCGAAATTCGTCGCATTCCTTCTGGCCGCGGACGTCGAACCCGATGATGGAGTTGTCCAGCGGCTGCATATTGGCGTCGACGGGCACGAAGGCTTCGCCGAGGCCGGAGGTTCCAAAGGCCTCGATCGGTTCGGGACTGTCGGCCTGCACCTTGGTCACGACCTCGCGGACGGCGGCCATCACCTCGTTGGGATCGAGCTCAAGCCATCCGGCTCGCGGCGAGTGCATGGGGTATTCGCGGTAGGCGCTGGCGAGAATCTTGCCGTCCAGGCTGAAGACAACCGCTTTGGACCCGGTGGTGCCGATGTCAAGACCCATAAACGCCATTGGTTCGCTCCGTACAGAAGAGGTTTAGCATCACGATTCGAGGACGACGCCTTCGCGCCTCGGAGCATAGCTTATCGTCCCCATGACCGACTGGTCAAGGGCGATGATCGGGCAAAAGCGGGTCTTGTACGAGCGAGTTGGCCGGCCACTGCTCGTGATGGACCGCCGGCGCGGCTCAGGTGGCCGCGGCAAGCGGCTGGACGTCCATTTCGTCGGCGATGCTGGGAACCTTTTCCTTGGCTTCGAGGGTGTCGAGAATGTCCTGAACGCGGGCGGTGGCCAGGCAGATGCAGTAGTCGCCGGCGCCGTAGTACATCCACATCTCGTCGCCTCGCATGAGCAGCCCGGTGGGGAAGACGACGTTGGAGACCAGGCCGGTCAGTTCGTAAGGGGCGAAGGGCTTAAAGAGGCAGCGGGGCGAGCGGGCGATCAACTTGTGCGGCTCGTTGCGGTCGAGCAATGCCGCACCCACCCGGTAGACCAGGTTGCCCGCGTACTGCTTGACGCCGTGGTAGATCAAGAGCCAGCCGTGCTTGGTCAGGACGGGCGGCGGACCGGCGCCGACCTTCATGGCGTCCCAGGCCGGGCCTTTGCCCTCGAAGATCACGCATCGCGGTTCACCCCAGTGGATCAGGTCGGGCGAATAGGCGATCCAGATGTTCTCGATCCCTCCGCCGGCCTCCGGCCGGTGCAGAGCGGCCCAGCGTTTTTTGAACCGCTGCGAAAAAAGCGCGGCGTCCTTATTGCTCGGCGAGAGGGCCAGGCCGATCCGCTCGGCTTTGACGAAGTCTCTGGTGCGGGCGATTCCCACCGCCGCTCCGGCCGGCGAATAGGCGGTGTACATGATGTACCAGCATTTTTCCTCTTCGAGCCAGGTCACGCGAGGGTCCTCGACGCCCCAGCTCTCGTATCGCCACTTGCGGTTGCCGTAGTCGAGGATGGGTTTGTGTTCGATCCGCCAGTTGCTCACGCCGTCGGCGCTGCGGGCCACGTGGATTTTGGAGTGGCCGGAGGTGTCCTCGACCCGCAGGAGCAGGACGACCTCGTCGTTCTGCTCGGTGACTCCGGGGTTGAGGACGGCCTCCGCCGGGAACGGCATGTCGTGCGGCGTGAGGATCGGGTTTCTGGGACTGCGTTGGAACAGGTTGGACATCATCGCCTCCTTGTCATTCGGTGTGCGGCTGGCCTTGCAGCGTCCCAGCCGGAACGGCTGAGTTTCGGATTTCATCGAAGAACGGGGTTCGGCAGCCCTCGACGCACGCGGCGGCGTAGAGGTACATGGCGGCGGACCACGTTTGCCAGTCCTGACCGCATACCGCACCGTCCTGGGCCCGGAGCCACTCGTTGAATCCGAACTCCAGGCCTTCGTTGCGGGCGGGCCGGACCAGGTTCGTCAGATCCGCGAGTTTCCTGACCGCCAGCCGGTGTCGTCCCGCGGCCACGACGGCGGCGACGTAGAACCCGCAGATGAACGGCCAGACTCCGCCGTTGTGGTACTCGCCGGGACGGTTGAACTTCTCGTAACGGGGCCACCAGTCGGGATCGTCCGGCTGAATGTAAGGGAAATAGTTGGGCGGCAGGCCGACCGCCAACTCGCCCTGGTCGCGAAGGGCGTCGCACTCATGTTCGATCCAGGTGATGAGCTTGTCGGCGCGGGTGGGATGGGCGAGTCCGGAGAGGACGGCGAGGCTGTTGCCAAGCAGGTCGAATCGCTCGTCGCTGTAGAGCTTGTAGGACCAGGTGGCGAAGTAGGGTTTGTGAGGCACCACGAGTCCTTCGTGGACGTGGCGGTTCTTAACGTCGGCGTGGATAGTAAACCGCTCCATCAAGCGTTCGAGTTCGGCGGCCCGCTCGTGCTGCCCATAGAGCCGCAAATAGCTGTAGACGAGGGTGTTGACGTACAGCCCGAATCCCCAGACGTTCTGTTCGTCGCGCCAGTCGGTGGTGGGCATCTGGGCGACCATGACGCGATCGCAGGGGCTTTGGTACTCCATCCACCGTAAGGCCTTCTCGATCGCCGGATCGAGGAAGCCGGTCTCGCCGGTGACGTTGCGGAAGATACCAGCGGTCAGGAGGAACAAGGGTGTCGTGTCGCTGGCCCCGCGGTCATCCGGGTCGTGGGCGAGCGACGGGATGTGGCCGCGCAACGACTGGTTCTGGGCCAGCGAGGCCAGCACGCGGCGGAGCTTCTCGATGAGCATCTGGTCGCCGGAGACCAGGATGCCGAGCCCGGCGATCATCAGGTCGCGGGTGTACGGCTCGGGATAGCCCCATCCGGCGGTCCTCGGCAGGCCGCGATACGGCCCGGTGGCGTTGTGCCGCAGCACCTGGAGCGCGGCGTGTTTGGCCCGTTCCATCAGATCTCTCAGTCGTTTTTTCATTTAAGTCAACCCCAAACGTCGTTGTAGGATTCCAACCAGCTTGCGGGCGACCACGCGGTAGTCGTAGAGCTCGATCACGCGGCGGCGCCCGGCCTGGCCCATCGTGGCCCGAAGCTGGTCGCTCTGCATCAGGTCCATCAGGTAATTGGCGATATCGTGAACGCTGGCCCGGTAATCGGCGGTTCGGGGATTCTGGAACACGACGCGGTGGCCCGGCCGGTAGCCGGACTCCTCGCCCAGCGTGACCTCGCGGAGGATGACCTCCTGGGCCACGCCGGCCAGATAGGCGGTCTGGCCGTGGACCAGGGTCTCAAGCATCGCCATCGCGTTGATACCAAGGACGGGCCGTCCGCAGGCACCGGCCTCGACCTGCGGCATGCCGAACCCCTCCAGCCGCGAGGGCGCGGCGTAGACGTCGCACGCCGCCATCAGGTACGGCATGAAGCTCCGCGAGATGATGTTGGTGGTGTAGATGACCTTCTTCTCGATGCCGAGGCTGGCGGCCAGTTGCAGGTCGTGAAGGTTCTGCTGGAGCGTCCGCGGCTGGGGCCAGACCTTGCAGACGTACTTCCACGGCGGCGCCTTCTGATCGATGATGGACAGGGCCTGCATGACCTCCTGGGCGCCCTTGGAACTGGCGTCGCCTCCGACGGTCAGGATCATGACCTGGTCCGGTTCGACGCCGAGGGCCTCGCGAACGCACGCGACCTTCGGATCGCTGCGGTCGCGGGGAACGAAGGCGTCGGTGTCGCAACCGACGGGCAGCACCTCGACGATGTCGGGATTGAGCCCGTCGCGGATGTAGACGTCCTTGACCCACTGCGAGGTAACCAGGATCAGCGGCAGCGCGTTGAGCACTTCGTGGTAGTTGGCCAGATAGCCGTCGGCCACCAGCCACGGCACCGGCTGAACGCCGTACCGCTGCGGATGGAGCACCAGGTGCGGACTGTGGCCCCAATAGCCCACGCCAAGCACTACGTCCGGCGCGAACCAGCGGTAGTACCACTCCTTTTCCTGGGCCGATTCGGTGTGAACGGGAAAGGTCTCGACGCCGATGGCCTTGAGGCCGCGATACAACAGATCGCCCTGCGTCGCCAATCCACCCGGCGACGGCGGGTATTCATACAGCACCAGTACTTTCATTCCTGACGCCTTTCGTGTTGAGCCAGTTCTCGAAGTCGTGGTAGGAGCGGAAACACCAGAACGCCTCGGTGCGCGGAGTGGTTCTGGCTTCGAAGCTGTCGGGAGCGAAGCCGTAGATCTGGGAGATGATGCGGTACTTGGCCATCCAGATCGGATCGGAGAGTTCGACGAGCCGATGGGCCCGATCGACCGGCTGAGGCAGATGCTGGCGGCCGGCGTCCTCGTAGGCGAACATCCAAAGCGTGGGCGTTTGAAGCTCTCCCTGCCGCCACAACTCCGTGACCGCGTAGCTGGTATCCTCGTGGCGAAGGTGGCGCGTGTATTCGCCGAACGGGCTGTGGGTGATGACCAGATCGAACGCCCGTTCCGGCAGCAGGCCGAGGATGGCCGCCTCGACGTCCTCGGGCCGCGCCGGAGGCTGATCGGGCTCGTCGTTGAAATCGCCGGCGAAGGCCCGGGCGCCGAGGAGTTCCGCCGCCCGGAAGAACTTCGGCCCGCGGTCGTGATCGCTCTTGCGGCACAGCGAGACGATCGTCCAGTTCCAGTTGGGCCGCAAGAGGATCGTGCCGCCCGCCCACAACGTCTCGTCGTCCGGATGGGCCACAATCACCGCGGCGCGCGGCGTATCCTGGAACGAATCCGCTTCCGGTTCGACCCCCATCGCATCGCCCCCCTATCCAACGTCCCCCAAGCAACTTCTTGTAGCTGCTGACCTTGACCAGCATACCCGATTCCTCCGCCGCTGTAAACCGTTATTGCACTCGAAGAAAAGGGGACATTCTACTTTTCCGCCCGTTCCACACCGGTATCGAACCGGACCAGACAAGCGGGGGAAAAGTAGAATGTCCCCTTTTTCTCTTGACCGCGATGCCGGCCGCGTGTATGTTGTCGGGATGCCCAGGACGGCTAGAGCTTCGGCAGGTGGGATTTGTTATCACGTGATCAACCGCGGAAACGCGGGGGCGGTTGTATTTCGGGATGACGCTGAGTACCAGGAGTTCGAGAAGTTGCTCGGACAGGCGTGCCACCGGTTGCCGATGCCGATTCTTGGGTATTGTCTGATGCCGAATCACTTCCATCTGGTTCTCTGGCCCAGGGAGGATGGCGACCTGAGCCGCTGGATGCAGTGGCTGCTGACCGCCCACGTGCGGCGGCATCACAAGCGGCATGGCACATTCGGCCACATCTGGCAAGGCCGCTTCAGAGCGTTTCCCGTTCAGGATGATCGCCACCTGCTGACAGTGCTGCGATACGTCGAGCGAAACCCGCTCCGGGCCAATCTTGTCCCGGAGGCGCAACAGTGGCGATGGTCGAGCCTGCGGTGGTTCGGGTGGCAGCGAAGCATGCTCGCAGCCGGACCCGTCGACCGGCCGGATGACTGGCTGGAACTGGTCAATCAGCCGCAGAACGAAGCAGAACTCGCCGCCATCCGCAGCAGCATCCAGCGCGGAAGTCCATTCGGCGGCAGGACATGGACGCGCACAACCGCTGAACTACTCGGCTTGGAGACCTCACTTCGCCCCCGAGGCCGTCCCGCGAGCTGAGAGAGGAAAAGGGGACATTCTACTTTTTGGCTCTGCCAGGGTATTGCCGGCAGCGCGAAGGCTGGGCCGGTAAAGTAGAATGTCCCCTTTTTCAGTCGGGCAGGACGTTTCGGCCGATCATGTCCGCTGGCGGCTGGAGGCCCAGTTGGGTCAGGACAGTGGGGGCCACGTCGTAGATGGAGATGGCGGTTTTGCCGGCGGCGCAGCCGGGATGGGCGCAGATGAACATGCCCTCGATGTTGTGGTTGGCGTCATCGGGGCCGGTGTCGTTTTCGAAGGTGTAGAGCGTACCGGTGCCGACCATGCCGACGGATCGCCACGAGAGGTTGCCGAACAGGACGATCAGGTCCGGCGGAAAGCCGCGGACCGTGCGGTAGATGTCCTTCGGCTGGAACACCTTGGTGCCCATCAGCTTGCCTTCGTGGTCGACCATGGTTTCGAGTTTGCCGGCCAGTTCGCGGGTGAAATCGTCGAGGTCCACCGGACGAAGCTGGCCCTGCGGTTCGCGGCCCTGGACGTTGAAGAAGCAGCGGGCGTAGTAGCCGCCCTCGCCCCAGGCTTTGGTCCGCGACCAGTCGATGTTGACGTCGGCGAAGCGGGTGGGGCCCTTCAGGTCGTCCTTGAGCATCAGATAACCCTCGCGGATGAGCCACTCGTTAAAGCACACGCCGCCCTTCATGCCCTTGGCACCGTGGTCGGAGACGACCCACACGGCGATCCGGTCAAGGTCGAGGGTCGCCAGCAGCCGGCCGAGGCGCTCGTCGACGAACCGGTAGTAATCGCGGATGGCGTGCTCGTACGGGTTGCCCGGAACGTAGCGATGGTGGTTTTCGTCCATGTACTGCCAGAGCCCGTGGTGCAGCCGGTCCGGCCCCATATCGACCGACCAGAACAGGTTCCAGTCGCGGCTCGCGGCGAAGTGGTGGATCATCTCGAAACGCTGGTCGGTCATCCGGTGGGTCTGGGCGATGAGCCAGTCCTTCTTGTCAGTGCGGTACGGCCGCACGTCGGGCAGATACTCGCCAAATTGCTCAGCGATCTCCCGCTTGAGCGAAACGGGATACGTGTAGTCGCTTTCGAGGCTGGGCGCGAACCAGCAACTGATCATCTCGCCGTTGAGGGGTCGCGGCGGATAGGTCTGCGGCACGCCGAAGACGAACGACTTTCGGCCATGCTCGCTGAGGATGTCCCAGAGGCGAGGCTCGCGCACGCCGAGACTGGTCGGAATGATCATCTTGCCGTAGGACCAGTCGGCGCGGTTGTGCATGCCGTAGATGCCGAGTTGGCCGGGATCCTTGCTCGAGGCCATGCATGACCAGGCGGGAACGGTAATCGGCGGCATGGTGCTGGTCATCACGCCGTAACTGCCGCGTTCGGCGAGCGACCGGAGGTTCGGCAGGTCATTCCAGAATCGCTGGAACATGAGCGTCGGGTCGGCGCAGTCGAGGCCGATGATCATCACCTTTTCGACGTTCTTACGGGCAGGCATTGGCGGGCTCCCTGTCATCGGATTGGCGGTCGAGTTGCTCAAGGTATTCGGCGGCTCGGGCGATCACCTGCTGGACCGTCTGGTCCATCGAGCCGTGCATGACGACGCCGGCGGCCTGGGCGTGGCCGCCGCCTCCGATGCTGCGGGCCAGCGGCAGGATGTTCACGTCGTCTTCGCTGCGAAGGTTCATACGGACGGTTCCGGGTTCGGGCTCGGAAAAGAGGATGGCGATGCGAACCCCGTCGATCGACCGGGGCACGGTCACCTGCTCGTCGATATCGAACGGCGTACAGCCGGCTCGGGTCAGTTCATCATGGGTCACGGTACTCCAGGCGATCGCGCCGGAGGGGCTGATGCGGGTGTTGTCGTAAACCATCCGCATGAGGCGGAACTCGCTCGGCGAGAGCGTCCGGTAGAGCTTTTGGCAGACGGTGGGAATGTCCGCGCCGGCCTCGGCGAGTTTGGCTGCGGCGGTCAGGGCGTCGGCTGAGGTGCCGCGGAGGGAAAAGCCCAACGTATCGCCGTGCAGGCCGGTGTAGAGCAAACTGGCTTGGGCGGCAGTGAGGCTGATGCCGAGGGCCTCCGCGAGCGTAAAGACCATCTGCGAGGCGCTGGCGAAGCCGCTGTCGACCCAGTTGACCGTGCCGTAGCACTCATTGCCCAGATGGTGGTCGATGTTGCAGATGGGCAGTTCGGGCGACAGCTCATAGCCGCGGCTGAGGTTGATCCGCTTGCGGAGGGCGGTATCGACCACCACGAGCAGATCGGTCCCGTCGGCGGGCTCGGGCGGATCGCCGGACGCCATCAGGTCGAGCATGAACCGGAACTTCCGGCTGACGGTCTCCGCGGGCAGCATCATGGCCGCCCGCTTGCCGAGGGCGGCGAGCACGGACCAGGTCACGACGACGCTGGCGATGCAGTCGGCATCGGGGTTTACGTGCCCCACCACCAGGGGTTGCCGGCAACGATCGATGATCTGGATGGCATCTTTGAGCATAAGCGATTCCCGCCACCTGCCCGCGGGCCCTCATGGCCCGGTGCAAAGAGGTACATGATAGGCCCAAGCGGGGCAAAAGTAAAGGCTTTCCGCACTCCGATAGGAGTGCCATTCCGCAACTCCAGCATTTGCACGCGGAAGCGTCACGGGTTCCGGTATTATCTTTCGGCCGAACGGTAACATCTATCCGAACACCACGATGAGAATCGGAAGGACGACGACCAGAAACGCGACGGTATTGACCAGGAACAGGACGCTGGCCAGCCGCGGATGCAGGGAGAAGAGATTTGAAATCACGACGGTGAAAATGGCGGTAGGCATGAAGCCCTCGATGAGGGCGACCTTGCGGGCCACCGGAGGCAGGCTGCCCAGTAGACCTTCAGCCGACCAGACCAGGATCACCGTAATCACCGGAGCAATCAGAAACTTGCACAAGGCCAAGCTACCGTGCAGCCGGGGCATTTCACCCAGGCTGGTAAAGTGAATCTGCAGGCCCATGCAGTAGAAACTGACGAGGACGGACGGCACCATGAATATGTCTATGATATGATAATCCGTAATGAAGGCCGGAACGGGAACGTCACCGAAGTTGAGTGCGAGCCCGATCAGAGCGCCGAGTCCGGGCAGCGAGCGGCGATCGAAGAAGGTCCGCAGCAGGAACCTGACGTCCACGGAAGAGCCCGGCTCGCCGATGTAACGGGCCAGGGGATAGTAGATTCCCACGTAGGAGATCGCCCACGGCATGATGTAGAGCTGCGCGTAACCGAGGCCCTCGAGATCGTAGAGGGCATAGCAGACGAAACCGCCCAAGGTCACGCCGATGTTGGCGATGCCGCAGGCGACGGTATAGGTGCCAAAGGCCTTGCGATCCAAGTGGTGGAGCCGGCCGAGCCCCATGCCCACCGGGGCCATGAGCACGGGCAGCAGAAAGCTGATCAGAGGCAGGGCGAACAGCGACGGCTGCAGATCGATCTGCCAGATCACCAGAACCGAGAGCGGCGTCCAGCCGAGAATGACCAGGTAATACATCATATCGCCGGCGTACCGTTCGGTCGCCGGGCGCAGTTTGCGGGTCAGATAGCCCAGCCCGGCCGCCAGCGTGATGGCCGAGACGATCAACACGAATTTCGCCAATACACCCATCGTCAACTCGATCCAAAGACAAAACGGCGCATTGTAGCGGCTGATGGGCGGCGGTCAAACCCTGATCCCGCTTTTGGGTCGAGATGGAAATGGATTGGCGGTGCGCGGCCTTTGCGGTAAGGTGGAGGCGCACCAGGGGGTATCGTGGCTGCGACCGTTATCTGGGAAAGGGGGCTGTCGTGGGTGATCGGGACTTTCCACCGGGATTGACTGAGGCGCTGCGTTTTCCGCTGGTCGAGGCGCTGCTGGGGCGGCGGTCGCGGCGGTTCTTTAAGGGGGCGAACATACCGGAAGGGCCTTTCGCGTATCGGTCGCGTCACGAACCGATGCCGCTGACGGAACTGGAGCGGATGATGGTGTTAACGGCGATGGCGGGCAGCACCGGCTGGCAGTACCTGATCATGCACAACGCCCGTTACGCCCCGCACCTGCCGAACTACGCCGGATCGGCGGTGGGACGGACGTTTCCGTCGGCGGCGGGATTCGCGACGGCGGAGCTGTTTTTCACCGACGACAGCGGCGTGTACTTCATGGGCACGCGCGACGCGCCGAACCTGTTGGTGGTCGGCAACGAGGGCGAGCCGGACATAGCGGCGTGGCTGGAGGCGCATCGCGGGCGGATCAGAAAGCTCGCCGACAGGCGGCTGTCGCTGCCCGCGCGGTTTCCGCACATCGAGGGCCACAACCATTGGGTGGCCAACCGCCCGGGAACGCTGTTTGCGATGCCGGTGGCCGATCTGGCCCAGTACCAGCTCGCCAATCTCTGCTATTACCTGCAGAACGGGTACGCGGTCTACGACGACGTGCACGGCTGCGAAATTGAGGGCCTGGAGCCATACCAAGATCTCTACGATCCGGACAACCTGGTGCCGCTGAGCTTCGTGGAGCGTTACAGCCTGAGCGAAGCGACGA
>JAAYCJ010000072.1 GCA_012729815.1 Phycisphaerae bacterium
CTCTTCGACGAAATGGGCATCACCTGCCTGCGATTCCCCGGCGGCGCCGACTGCCACCCGTATCGCTGGGAATCCGTCGCCGAGACGAAACGCGTCTACCAAGCCGCGGAAATGTGGAAACACTGGCACACCCGAACCACGCCCGAGGGCCACTATGAATACCGCACCTTCCTCGACCTGTGCCGCAAGTACGGCATCGAACCGATCCTGCAGGTCTCGACCATGACCTACTGGGACAAGCAAAAGGGCCTGATCGGCTGGACCAGCGCCGCCGAAGACCCCAACGTGCTCGAAACGGTCGTTCAGTACGCCGCCGACTGGGTCCGCGACGCCCGACAGAACGGCTACAACGTCAAGTACTGGGAAATCGGCAACGAGGAAGGCTGCTACTACGCCATGACCGGCCAGCGCTACGGCCAGTTCGTCCGCAAGTTCGTCAAGGCGA
Source organism: Phycisphaerae bacterium (assembly GCA_012729815.1). Taxonomy (NCBI): domain Bacteria; kingdom Pseudomonadati; phylum Planctomycetota; class Phycisphaerae; species Phycisphaerae bacterium. Next base: position 446 of record JAAYCJ010000072.1, read on the forward strand.
TGAAGGCCGTCGACCCGGACATCAAGATCATCGCCACCGGCCACCGCCACGAATGGAACATGGGCCTGCTCAAGGAAGCGGGCGACCAGATCGACTACCTATCGTACCACTACTGGGCCCTGCACGAACCGATGGAGGACTATCCGCCCGGCCTGGGCCTCGCGCCAAGCAAGTTCTTCACGCCCGAAGACCTCCAACAGGCCCCGCTCGACCAGTTGTACGTATCGCACTTGGCCGCGATGGACGAAGGAAAGAAAAACCTCGAGTACGACCTGTTCACGCCCATCGCCGAACTCGCTCCGAAAACCAAAGTCGCCTGGACCGAGTGGAACTGGCCCGGGTTCGGCAGCCGCTTTAACTACTCGATCGCCCAGGCCCTCCTCAATGTCGAACAGATGATGCACATGGCCGCCAAGGATTGCCGGATCGGCATCTACTGGGCCGCCACCGGATGGAACTTCCAGATGCTCGCCATCGGTCAGCCATATCCGTACTACCCGATGGGCGATGCGTTCCGCCTCATGCGGCAACACCTGCGCGGCCAGATGCGCCAGGCGACAGTCGAGACGCCGACCGTGGCGGTCAAGGAGGCGACCGTGCCGCTCGTCCGCGCCCACTGGTGCAAGGACCAAAAGCACTGGGCGGTGTTCGTCCTAAACCACCATCCGACCCAGCCGGCCAAGGTAACCCTGCCGGACCTGGCCAAGCTGGTCGGAAAAGGCGAGGTGACCGTCACGCGCCTGGAAAGCCCCTATCTGACCCAGGGCGCAGCGGAAAACGAGGCCCATGCCGACCGCCACAGCGTCACCGACGAAAAAACAGACCTCACCGCCACACCGATGGAACTGACGCTGAAGCCTCACAGCATGGCCGTGATCTGGCGGGCAAACGATGAGCAGTGATCGTACCGCTGAACCGATGAACAACCATAGCTTCGACCTCGTGGTCTGCGGAGGCGGAACCGCCGGCAGCGCCGCCGCCATCCGCGCCGCCCGCCTCGGTCTCTCCGTGGCCCTCCTCGAACGTCAAAGCCAACTCGGCGGATCGGCGACCGCTGCGCTGGTCACGCCGGTCATGCCCAACGCCGCCGCCGGAACCGAACTGGTCGCCGGCATCCATCGCCAACTGCACGACGAACTGACCCGGCTGGGCGTCGGCGAGGTCCACGGCTTCGATCCGGTCTGGGCCGCAATTGTCCTCGAGCGCTGGGCCGCCGAGGCCGGAGTGCGGCTGTTCTACCACACCGAACTGATCGGCGTCCGCAAAAACGGCCCGCACCTCGCCGCGGTGCAGGCCGCCGCCCTGGGCAAACGATTCGAGGTGCGCGGAAGATACTTCATCGACGCGACCGGCGACGCCCTAGTCGCGAACTTCGCCGGCGAGCCGGTCCGAATGGGCCGTGAGGAAACCGGCGAACACCAGCCCATGAGCCTGCGTTTCATCGTCACCGGCGTGGACGTCCAACGTGTGACGAGTTTCTTTCGAAACAAATCGCCCGAGTCGGTCTGGCCGCGCCAGGACCTGCCCGGCCTCGCCACCTACAGCCTCGAACCGCAGTGGCTCACCGAGCAGGCGGGAGAGTCCGAAGAACTGGCCCGCTGGCAAGCGCAATTGACCTTCAGCTTCTACACGATTCCCGGCCGACCGGACGCCCTCTGCTTCAACGCCCCGCGCGTCTTCTGCACCGATCCGACGGACGCCGCCCGTCTGGCCGACGCCTACGTCGACGGACGCCGACAGATCGTCGAGTACTGGCGGTTCTTCCGCCAACACGTGCCCGGCTTCGAACACTCACGAATCGAAACCGTCGCCCCGCTGATCGGCATGCGCGAATGCCGCCGGATCGAAGGGCGATTTGTCCTCTGCGAACAACACGTGCGGAACCTGGCGAAATTCGACGATACCATCTGCCGCTGCAACTACCCGATCGACATCCACCACGCGGCGGGAGACGGCACAACGCTGTGGTACCTCCCAGCCGACGCGTGGTACGAAATCCCCTACCGCGCCCTTCAGCCGCAACACACGACGAACCTCCTCGTCGCCGGACGATGCATCTCCACCGACTTCGTTGCCCACAGCTCCTACCGGATCATCCCCGTCTGCCGCGGACTCGGCGAAGCCGCCGCCTACGCCTGCGCCATGGCCAAAGCCGCGAACGCCGACTTCAACGAAGTCGACGGCCGCCAACTGAGCCGACGCCTCCAAACCGCCGGGCTAATGCCCGCGGCCGAAACATCAACGTAAACCCGGGACTGGCGTTCCCGCCGCTCTGACCGTAAACTGTCCGCAACGTTTTTAGACAGGAGAGTCCCATGAGCGGCGATAGCATTCAATGGCGGTCCGCGGGCGACGCGGTATTCACGGTCAACGGCCTCTGGTGGTTCGGCGAAAACGGCGGCGACTGGATGCGACTGCCCAAACGGGCCAGGGACGTCGTCCGACCCGACGTCTGGAGCCTCGCCCAAATGCCAAGCGGCGGACGCGTCCGTTTCCGCAGCGACACCGGCGCCCTCAAGGTCAAGGTGCTCCACGGCGGCGACTCCATCGCCATGTGGCACATGTCCTCCGTCGCCTGCGCGGGTATCGACCTCTACGTCGGCCCGCCCGAGACAACCACCTTCTGGCGAACCACCGTGCCGGCCTCAGCCGGCGAAGAGTACGAATGCCTGTATTTCGAAAACCAGCCGCGCGTGATGCGGGAATTCACGCTCTACCTGCCCGTCTACGCCCGACTCGAACGCCTGTCGATCGGAACCGACGCCGATGCCACGATCGAACCGCCCAGCCCCTTCCGCATGGACAAACCCATCGTCGTCTACGGCACCTCCATCACCCAGGGCGGATGCTCCTCGCGTGTGGCCACCGGTTTCGTCCCCCTGCTGGGACGCCTCCTGGGCATGGACGTGGTCAACCTCGGCTTCTCCGGCAACGGAATCTGCGAGCCGGAAATGGCCGAACTGATCGCCGAAATCGACGCCGCCGCCTACCTCATCGACCCGGTGGCCAACATGGCCAAATGGTCGAGCCAGGAACGCCCCGAAGTCTACTGCCGATTCCTCGAAATCATCCGATCCCGACGTCCGGACACGCCAATGATCCTGATGACCCGCTCATCCTACGCCGCGGAACTCTTCGGCGCTCGCGAGTCAGCCGACCAAATGAACGCCATCGTCGAGATCGGCTATCAGCGGCGAAAAACCGCCGGCGACGCCAGCGTCCACTACTTCGATACGCGTATCGTCGTGCCCGCCGGCCCCGACCATCCATCCGTCGACGGCGGACACCTCACCGACGTCGGCTTCAAACAAATTGCCGACGCCCTCGCCCCGCTCCTCGCCAAACTCCTCACTCTGCCGATGCCGCACTGAGCAGTACGAGGTCCGCCAGCCGTCCACCGCGGACATTCCTGACACCTCCCCTTCCGAAAAGGCGGAGCATTCCCGCATGGGACTCAACGTCTTCGGCACCGGATCGCCCGATGGATTGACAACAAGCCGACATCGGTTATCATGACTGACAAGACCGCACAAGGGGGTGCCAATGAATCGTGTGACCGGATGGCTGCGGGAGTTCCTCGGTTGGTACGGCCCAGCCGTATGCACAGCCCTTATGATCTACATCACCGGCTGCACACAAACTCCGCCGGACAACCAACCGATCCATCGGCAAAAGAGCTATCCGTACAAAGGGGGACCAGGCGATGAAGACGTCAATACATAGGGGATTGGGATTCGGAACCGGTTTGGCGATCGTGCTCCTGCTGGGCGGATGTCCCGCCCCCGCCCCGCCGCCGACCGGCGACACCGTCGCCGTTCAAGAGGTGGCCTCCGGCTTCACCTCGCCGCTGGGGTTTGCAATCCCCGACGACGGCTCGCAGCGGAAGTTCGTAATCGACCAGATCGGCCTGATCGTCATCCTCGACCCGAACGACAACCGGGTCCAAACGCCGTTCCTCGACCTGCAAAGCCGAATGGTGAACCTCAGCGCAGCCTACGACGAACGGGGCCTCCTCGGCTTGGCCTTTCACCCGAACTACGCCGACAACGGCCGCTTCTTCGTGGCTTACAACGCCCCGCTGGACCCGAACGACCCCAACGAGTTCAACTCGCGCCTGAGGCTCGCCGAGTTCGCCGTCTCGCAAAATCCGAACCTCGCCGATCCCAACAGCGAACGGGTCCTCCTGCAACTCCTCAAGCCGCAGGCCAACCACAACGGCGGCCAACTGACCTTCGGACCCGATGGCTTCCTCTACTTCTCCATCGGCGACGGCGGCGGAGCCGGTGACGTCGGATTCGGACACACCGACGCCATCGGCAACGGCCAGGACCGCACCAACCTCTTCGGTTCGATCATCCGCATCGACGTCGACGCCGGCGACCCCTACGCCGTCCCGCCCGACAACCCCTTCGCCGCCGACCCCAACGCCCGCGGCGAAATCTGGGCCTACGGCCTGCGCAACCCCTACCGCTTCTCCTTCGACCAGGCCGGCCAGAACCGCCTCTTCGCCGGCGACGCCGGCCAAAACCTCATGGAGGAGGTGGATATTGTCGTGCGAGGCGGCAACTACGGCTGGAACATCAGGGAAGGAACGCTGTGCTTTGATCCAAGCGCTCCCGCCGACCCGCCGCAGAACTGCCCAGACGTCGGACCCAACGGCCAGACGCTGATCGACCCGATCATCGCCTATCGCCACACCGACGCTCAGGGCAACCCGGCGGGAATCGCCGTCGTCGGCGGATACGTCTATCGCGGAACCGCCCTGCCCAACCTCGCCGGACAGTACGTCTTCGGCGACTTCAGCCGCAGCTTCCTTCAGCCCAACGGAGCCGTCTTCGCCGCACGCCAACTGCCCGACGAAACCTGGGAAATGAACGAACTCGCCATCGCCGACCGCCCGAACAGCCGCCTCAACCGCTTCGTCCTTGGATTCGCCCAGGACGCCGACGGCGAACTCTACGTCGGAACCTCGCAAAACCTCGGACCCGCCGGCAACACCGGCGTCCTCTACCAAATCGTGCCGGCGCCGTAACCCGACATTCAACTGACTCGATCTTCGACAGGGGGACAAATCATGAACGTCCGCACCATCGCATCCGTCGCCATGCTCGCGGCAACCATGCTGCTCGCCGGCTGCCCAGCTCCCATGCCGCCTCCGCCGCAGCAGGGAGTCACCGACGTATCGATGCAGAACATCGCCTTCCAGCCGAACGAGGTGACCATCCCACAAGGACAGAGCGTCCGCTGGACCAACCTCGAAACCCTGCCCATCCCCCATACCGTCACCAGCGGAAATCCCGACGACCCCAATGCCGGTGAACTCTTCGACTCAGAACTGCTCGCGCCCGGCGAAAGCTTCACCCGCCAGTTCGACGAACCGGGCACGTTTGTCTACTTCTGCCGTCCTCACCCCGTCCAGATGCGCGACGCCCGCGTCATCGTCGAACCGGCCGGCGCAGCCAAACCCGCCCACTGACATCCATACCAAAAGGCGGCGCGGACGGACCCTCGCGATCCGTCCGCGCCACTGACCCACTGTTCCAAAGTCAATCTACTGCGTCTGCGGCTTGGCGAATACCAGCATGATCGCGGCATTGCCCGATGGGCAATCAGCCGTAATGTCGATCTTGTACGATCCGACCTCAGCCGTCCCGCCCGATTGCAGAACCACCGTGTCCGGAAACGCCTCCTTGGGAATCGTCACCGTATACGTCCCCTCGTCCGCCGCGTGATAGAAAATCGTGAACGTATAGTACATCCCGGTAATCCAGTCCCCGTTCTCATCCACCGGAGGATTGAACACCAGCACCAGGTCCTGCTCCCCGTCGAGAGGAATCGGATGATGGTCCGTCCCGTTGATGTTCGGGTCGTGCACGTCGAAATCGGTCAGCGCCGTACCGGCCCCATACTGCAGCAGCTTCGGAATGTTCTTGAACACGTAGTTGATCATCCGCGAATACTGCTCCGTTGTCCCGTCGTCGAAACTGATCTCGACCGTGAACGTATCGCCCGCGTCCATCACGTCGTTCGGCCGGATAAACGCGTCAAACCGGTCCGACCGCGGGTCGAACGCATAGTAGCCCACCGACGCCCAGTTGACGTAGTTGTCCCGATCCACCGAATCCTGGAACTTCTCCGCCAGCGTCATGTAGTCCCGCCCCGGTGTCTCCAGCGCCCGCATCGACGCGATCGACCGCGTCGCCTGCGGCTCCATCACCGCCTCCAGCGTAATCAGCGTATCCACCTTCAACGCCTCCGCGATCTGCTCCGCGGTGCCGTCATAGTAGAGGATCGCCCGGTCGGCGTTGATCTTGAGGTTCATAAAAAAGTTCACCCGGTGGTCCCAAACCCCCGTGCCCGGCTCGGTCGAGCCCACCTCAAAGTCATCCACCAGCCCGTCGCCGTCGTCGTCCGCGTCGAACATGTCGATCAACCCGTCCTCGTCGCCGTCGACAAGCCGATCCCCCGCAGGCCCCTCAGTCCCCGAATCCACCAGGGCGTCTGCCCCCTTCCCGTGAGAGGCAATCCCCACCGGCAGACCTTCCTCATTCAACCGAACCGCCAGATTCGGATCCGCCAACGCATCAATCCCCTCGTCGGCGTCCTCGCCCGGCACGATCGCCTCCGCCGTTGGATCGTCCGGAAGTGCAATCGCACCCAACGAAACCTCCTGCGAGACCTGCAGGCCGGCCAGCCCCTGTTCGCCGGAAGTCCCGAACAGTACCGGGCCTACCGGCTGACCATCACTCCCCAGAATGCTGATCATAAACGTATTGCCCGCCTCCTCCTCGGGTATGTCAATCTCGAACACCCCCTCGGCGTCGGTCGTCCCACGATACACCATCCCCGTCTGATTGCTCTGGGCCACCACCTGGTAACCCTCATCGTCCGCCTTGGCCACCATCCGGTACTTCTGGCTGCCGGGGCTGATAATCTTGCCCGTCAACGCGGGCAGCCCGCTCGGCATGGTCACATTGGGATCATTCGGGTCGTCGGCAGACACCCAGCCAGCAGCGCGCACACAACACAGACCGTCCACGGCTGAGCATTCAAACCCATCCTTCTACCCTCCTACAATGCCATTAACATTCGATCAGAGGCATTCCCCTTATACGCTCTCCTATCAAATCGGCAGGAAGGGAACGTGAATAACGTGAATATAGAAAACCCCCGGAATGCGAAATGAGAGCAAATCGAATGCCAATCCGTTTTATCGTTGACAGGCGTTTTCAGATCGGATATTCTCTTCCCCGCTGGCGTTGCACGGGCCAGTATCGTGCCGTTCGGCTGGGCGGGCCTTCGGGCAGGAGGCCTCACGGTCGGTGGCACGCGATGGCGATACAGTCTCAACAGATTTTGAACTCGGCCGGACGGATTGTTTCCGTCCGGCTTCCTTTTTGGCCGCGCCGGCTAACGTGAACGGCCCTCCGGGCCGAACCGCCGCTGATACGCCCGGACGTACCCCTTCTGCTGGAAGTGCTCCATCGCCTGATCGAGTGAGCCGAACACCCGCGTGGCGGTCTCCGTGATGAACGGGCTTGGCTCGATCTTCGGCGTCCAGACCACGTACACCTCCTTGGCCGACTCGTGGGCGTGCTGAAGCTCACGCTCCACCCCGCTCGAAATGATCGGCTTGCCCGCGGCGTCCTGGGGAACGTAGCTGACGATCATGTCCGCCTGCTCGATGAACTTGAAGTCCCGCGCGTAGATCTGCCCGTGAATGTCGCCCACGATCGAAAGGACCTCCGCCACCTCGAACTGAACCGGCTGCCCGAGCACATCCACCTCGATCGTCTTGCGATTCTCCTCCGCCGCCCGGACCGCGATATTGTGCAGCCGCTTCTCCTCCAGGTCGCCCGGATCGAAGCAGATGAAATGCTCCGCCAGCATCCCGCGAAACCGATCGATCTCCGCCTGCACCGCCGGCAAATCCGCCACATGAGTCATCGGAAAACTCAGGTACACCTTCTTGAACTGCGGATGGAAGATCAGCCGATACGTCGGCTCCACGTTCCGATCACCCTCGCCGCGGGCCACCACGTAAAAACAGCCGTGCCCCCGCGTCACCGTCGCCAGCACCTCCGTCGCCAGAATCTCCTCCTCCCGCCACACCAGCAGGTCCTTGAGGCAGTGGTCGATGTCGTGATCCCGAACCAGACGCAAATGCACCGCGTCCACGTTGTCCACCACCGTCAAAAATATGTTCGGCCGCAGACGCTCGATCAGGTCGTGATCGAACGCCGAAAACAACCCGTGACGCCAACGAAACGTCGCGTGCGTGTTCACGATGATGTTCTCGTGCTGCTCCGCCGCGATCAAAATGTCCCGAAACACCGCCCGCCGAAGCGAATTCAGCCGCGTGATCGGAATGTCCAGAATCCGACCCGCCGGAACGTCCGGCGCCTCCTGGTACATCATGTCGCCCACGTTGCACAACACGATGTCGATCCCGTTCGACCGCGCCCGATCCACCAGGTGCTGCAAAAATGGCTTCTTGTCCAGGCCCACCTGACCCGTCACCACCACCCGCCGGCCCGCCGCCGGCTCCAGTCGCGGTGCGTCGAATAGCTGCTTCTGTGCCATATGATCATCCCCGTTGCCGAACCGCCGACGTCACTTGCCGGCGGCCAGCCGTCTGGTCAACTCCTTGGCCGACAGCGTGTTCACGACGTCCTGCGCTTCCAGCCAACCGCGCCGCGCAGTGTATACGCCGAACGCCATGAAATCAAGATGGTGCACGTCGTGCGAGTCCGTGCAGATCGCGATCCGAACCCCCGCCTCCTTCGCCTGACGAAGGTAAACATCCTTCAGGTCCAGACGACTCCACGACGCATTCAGCTCCATCCACGTGCCGGTCTCGGCGGCGTGCGAAAGCACCCTGGCCATGTCGAGCTTGGACTCGGCTCGCTCCCCGATGATCCGTCCCGTCGGATGCCCGATGATCCGCACGTAAGGATGGTCCATCGCCGTCATGATCCGCGTGGTGATCTTCTCGCCCGGTTGGCCAAGACCGGAATGGACCGACGCCGTGACCAGGTCCAATTCAGCCAGTAGTTCATAACCGTAATCGAGACGCCCGTCGGCGAGAATGTCGACTTCCGCTCCCGCCAGCACCAAAATATCCCGCTCGTACGACCTGGCCGCCTTCCGAATCCGCTTGATGTGGGCCTCCAGACGCCCCTCATCCAGACCGTTGGCGATCCGCGAACTCTTCGAGTGATCCGTGATGCACATGTACTGGTATCCGCGCGCAATGCACGCCTCGATCATCTCCTCGATCGTCCGCGAACCGTCGCTCGCCTCCGTGTGCAGGTGCAGATCGCCCCGAATATCGCTGCGCTCGATGAGCTTCGGAAGCTTATCCGCGTTCTCGATCTCGCCGCGATCCTCGCGAAGCTCCGGCGGAATCCACGCCAGGCCCAGCTTCGCGTAAATCCCCTCCTCATCCGCCCCCGCAACCCGACGCTCGCCCTTGAACAACCCGTACTCGTTCAGCTTCCACTTGTGCTTCACCGCGATCTCGCGCAGTCGGACGTTGTGCGCCTTGGATCCCGTGAAATACTGCAATGCCGCCCCGAAGCTTTCAGCCGGCACCACGCGAACGTCCACCTGAATGTCCTCTGCCACCCGCACCGAAGCCTTCGTCGCCCCGACCGCCAATACCTGCGCCACCAGCGACGACCGCACAAAGTCCTCCAGAACCCTCTGCCCCTCATCGGCCTCCACGAGAATGTCAATATCCCCCACCGTCTCGCTCCACCGCCGCAGCGAACCGGCCGCCTCCACCCGAACCACCCCTTCCACCGTCCGAAAGTGCGCCAGAATCTCCTCCGCGATCGGCAGCGCAATCCCCAGAAGCGTACGCCCCGCCCCCGCAGCCACAAACGCCAGACCCTGGCGAATCTTCTCCACCTTCTTCTTCCCCATACCCGCAAGCCCTGCCAGCGACCCGTCCTCAATCACCCGCCGAAGGTCCTCAACGTTCGTCACCCCCAGCCGCTTCCACGCCAGCGACACCGTCTTGGGACCAACCCCCGGTATCGCCATCAGACCCATCAAGCCCTCCGGCAGCCGAGCCCGCAACTCCTGATGCACCGTCACCTTGCCCGTCTTGACGTATTCCTCGACCCGCCCCAGCGTCCCCTTCCCGATCCCCGCCACCTCCGCCAGCTCCCCATCCGCCAGCATCGCGCCCGCGTCACGCGGCAACTCCTCAATAACCCGCGCCGCCTTCTGATACGAATTGACCCGAAACCGATCCTCGCCAAGGATTTCGAGCATCACCGCAATCTGCTCGAAGATCGTCGCCAGTTCATGGTTGTGCATCATCGCTCCCCGGTCCGTTACCCCGCCCAAGCATACCCGCACCGATCGCAAGCTTCAAGCCGGCAAGATGAAGCCACACCCTCTTGAGAGTAGGGTGCGTCGTCCCGACGCACCAATCAACCGTTCCAAACCGGCACCTCAATGTTACAGCGCCGCCGCCACGATCCTGAGACAATCGCGACCGTGAGGGAGCGGAGATCCGCGAACCACCATCCGCGCACAAACAATACCACCACGCAAGCGAACGACCGCAAAACGCGAACCAGTCCTTACTGACGACTCGGCCGCTCGAGAACAAACATCCGCCGCCCGTCCAGCCGCCCCTCCAATCCACGAACGATCTGCGTCTTGGCAAACCGCCGCGACCAGCTCCGATGAAGCGGCGCGTCCACCGCCACCGCCGTAATCAATATCAACGTCTGCTCGCTCTGCGGATAGTTCCCCAACGCCCACGCCGCCGTCTGCAAATCCTGCTCGTCGCGAATCAGAATCACCAGCGACGACCGCTCGCCCACCCGCGCCAAACAGCACCGCAGCCCGCAATTCGCCAAGAACTCGGTGAACGTATCGCCACAAATCTTCACGTCGCCGAGCAACTCGCCAGCCAACCGCTGCGGCAGCACCTGGCCGTTCCGCGGATCGCCGTCGAGATCGACCGCCACCAACCCGCCCGCGCCGTGCCCGTTGCCGTTGTCCGTTTCGCTGCGAATATCGCTGATCATCGGGGCTGACTCCACGTGCTTGACTGATTCCTGCGCCTCGGCAGGCGCGGACGCTTCAGCTTCAACCGCCGCCGGCGCCTCCGCCAACGCCTCACAGGCGCCGGCCTCCTCATCCTGCGATCCGGGAAACTCCTCAACCAACTCCGTCAAAAACTCCTCCAGCCGCCTCGCGCAATCGCGACGGTCGTGGTCGCCGTTGCCCGCCAAATCCGCCCGGCACAGCAACTCCTGCGAAACGTTCTGATCGCTCAGCGTATACCCGAAGTCGATCAAACCCGTCTTGGCGAACCGACGAGCCGTCTGATCAAGCCGCGAAAAAATCGACCGCGCCTGCTCCTGGTCGTGAGCCTGCGTCACAAAAGCCCCGATCGACCGGCCCGGAAACTCCGCCCCGATCGTCTTGACCGTCTGGTACGAAGCCACCAGGTGATCCTTCTCCGGATGGGCCAGTATGCACACCGTATGGCAATAGCTCAACACCGCCCGGCCCACCGGCTCGAAACAACCCGCATCCGCCGCGATCAGAAGATAATCCACCTGCTGGCTCAGCCGTTCCAGCAAATCCCAAATGCACCGGCCGCCCGACTCCGGACCCACCGGCGTCTCACGCGGCCCCCGAGGAGTCTCCGCGTAGTGGTCCCCCTCAACCGCCGGAAGCACGCCCGCCAACCGCCCGCCCAGATCCTTGTGATAGAACAACCGCAAATGCGCCGCCGACGGCTCAAGCCGCAACAACGCCGCTGACCGGCCGGCCGACGCCAGGTGACGGGCGAACTGAACCAGCCCCTTCGCCCCCTCCCACCGCAGATGCGACGCCAGAACCGCCAACACCCGAAGCCGCCGATCCGAATCAACCGGCGACGCCGGCAACGCCGACTCCTCCGCCTCCGGTAAAAAATACAGCGGATCAGCCCTAGCGGGCTGATCCGCTTGCTGCGGTGGTGGTGGGTGGGAATCGCTGTTAGGTTTTCGTCGTTCCGGTATCTTCGCCGTCTCGTCCGGATGACGCAGTTCCGATAGGAACAGGTGCGCCACCGAGGCGATACGGGCCGCTTCCTGCGATGTCATCGGCGCTAGACCTCGATGATCGAATTGAGCTCGCCATACGGGTTGCTCTCGACGTAATCGTTGTGCGGATCCTGCTGCCAGGCCCCGTCAACCACGTATCGGTAACGGTATCGCCCGGGACCCAGCGGGACCAGCGTCTGCCAGTCGCCGTTATTGTCCAACCGATTCATCGGCGTTTGGTCCGGCGACCAATTATTGAAATCTCCAGCCACCCGAACTTCTTTCGCCGCAGGGTAATGCGCCATGAACTGAATCCCCTCGTCCGTCCGCGACGCCCCGTAGATAATCTCGATCTTCTTCTCAGCCGGCATCTTCTCTGCCGACTTGGGCTCCTGGCCGAGCGTCCGCGATGATATCGACAGCAACTCCTCCGCCTGCTTGGTCAGACTCTCCGCCCGCGCCAGCAGATCCGTCTGAGGCTTGCTCTGGCCCGGCTCCAGCAGCTCGATCAACTCCGTCGCCAAACTGCTGAAATCCCGGAAACCCGTGCTGCCCGGATCGTACTCGCCGATCGCCTGACCCAACGACGCGCTTTCCTTCAGCTTCGTGTTAAAGTTGATGTGAGTCTTGAACATCGCGTGCGAAAACTGCTTCCGAAGCTCCGCCAGCATCTCCCGCCCCAGCTTGGTCCGCACGTCGTAAAGGTTCGGCACCACCCGCACCACGATGTCCTGACCGCACTGCTTGTTCAGCAGATCGATCGTCTCAAGCTGCTTGCTCAAACCCTGCAGCGAAAAATACCCCGTCTCCACCGGAATCAACACCACCGTCGCCGCCCGCAATGCGTTGAACGTCAGCATGCCCACCGACGGCGGGCAATCGATAACGCAAAACTCGTACTGCCCGTTCAACATGCCCAACGCGTCACGCAGGCGATTCTCCCGCCCAGGCTGGCCGGCCAGCTTCTGCTCCAGTGCCGACAACTCCACCGTCGAAGGAGCCAGATCGAAATTCTTGCTGATCTGCCACGTGATCTGCCCGAACTCCACCGGACGATCCTCCGCAGCCGTCAGCAGGTCGTAAACGCTCAGCTCGATCTGATCCTCCGGCACCGCCAGACCCAATCCGCAATGACCCTGCGGATCCATGTCAACCAACAGCGTCCGACGGCCATGCAAAGCCAGACACGACGCCAGGTTGATCGATACCGTGGTCTTGCCGCACCCGCCCTTCTGGTTGGCGATGGCGATCGTCTTCATCTGCTGCGTCTCCTTACGCTCCACCCACTGACTGTCGCTATGCCATCTGCCCCTATCCCCAGCACTGATATCGAGCCCAGCCAATCCTTCTGCCAGACCCGTCGGCCACACTCACGTGCGACTGTCTGCACAAAACATCGTCACCGCACGTCTGATAACTTTACTTTTTATCGGAAGTAAGTTCTCTAAAGGCTAGAATTAATGGATTAATGGAAGTAAGATATTCTTAATTCGATACGCCGGGCGTACTAGAACCGCAACCGCACGGAAAGACAGATCACCTCGACCCACGCCGGCGGCACCCGCAGTCTGTCGCCCACCTGTGGCAAAGCACCGGCCCGCTGGACCTCCTGCCGTTTTTTCCCACGCGGACAAGACTTTGACCCCGCGGATTGCTACAATCGTTGGCCATGACAACCAAACGGACACAGCCATGATCGGAACCGCAATCAGCCGAACCGCCACCCTGCTCGAGGCGATCAAGTTCGCCCACTCCGTCTTCGCCCTCCCCTTTGCCCTCCTCGGCGCGTTCATCGCCTCAGCCGGCCTGCCAAACCCGGGCAAGCTGCTCCTGATCGTCCTGTGCATGGTCCTGGTCCGAAACGTCGCCATGAGCTACAACCGCCTGGCCGATCAGCACTTGGATAAAACTAACCCCCGCACCGCAACCCGCGCCCTGCCCGCCGGACGACTCTCCCCACGCTTCCTCTGGACTTTCCTCGCCGCCAGCGCCGCCGGCGCCACCGCCGCCGCCTTCCTCTTCTACTACCTCTACCACAACCCCTGGCCCCTCGCGCTGATCGGACCGCTGCTCGTCTGGATCGCCGCCTACTCACACACCAAACGATTCACCTGGCTCAGCCACTACTGGCTCGGCAGCGTCCTGGGCATCTCCGTGCCCGCCGCCGCCGTCGCCATCGACCCATCACGCCTGTCCCCAGCCGTCATCCTCTTGGGCCTCGGAGTCGCCCTCTGGACCGCCGGTTTCGACATCATCTACGCCCTCCTCGACCTCGAATTCGACCGCCGACAACGCCTCTACAGCGTCCCCGCCCGATTCGGCCCCTCAGCCGGCCTGATCGTCGCACGCATCACCCACGCCGCCGCCTTCGCCTGCTTCCTCGCCGCCGGACTGCTGCTGGGCCTCAACCGCTTCTACCCCCTCGGACTGATCGTCGCCGCCGCCCTGCTGATCCTCCAACACCGGCTGGTCCGCCCCGATGATCTCTCCCGAGTCAACGTCGCGTTCTTTACTCTCAACGGCATCCTGAGTATCCTTCTATCGGGGATGGGCATACTCGACCTGTTAACCCGATAGGAGCGCCGCGTGCAGCCGGGCTGTTCGATAGCTTCATTCAAACTCGAAGTCGCCGACGCACTCGCCCTCGCCGCCAGTGCCGGATTCAAAGCCGTCGAACTCGACTGGCCCATGGTCGAACGCCAACTCTTCGGCCCGCGCGACGGCGCCCAAACGCTCCGATCCCTCCTGCGAGACCACGACCTCCAACTCGCCGCCGTCCACGGCGGCGTCGTCTCCGCCTCACGCGTCGATCAGCAACGCCTTCAAATTCAACGATTCACAGCGCTCACCCGACGGATCGTCGAGTTCGGATGCAGACGCCTGGTCCTCTCGCCCGGGTCGCGAACCCTCGAAAACTTCAACTCCCTCATCGCCGTCCTCTCACGCCTCGCCGATGACGCCGAACCCCTCGGCGCCAAAATCCTCCTGGCCAACCGACTCGACAGCCGAATCGAGGACCGCCGAGACCTCCTCGCCGTCTTCCTCGGCTCGGCGCTCCAGAAAGTCGAACTCTGTCTCGACGTACTCAACTTTCACCTCGCCGTGGTCGACCCGTCCGAAGTGATCCGCGAACACCGCCAACGCCTCGCCCTCGTCCGCCTCTCCAACGCCACAGGCCCAGCTCCCGCTGTGCTGGATAAGGGCGAACTGGACGTCCCGAACCTGATAACCCTGCTCAAGGAAACCGGCTATGACGGCCCGTTACTGGTCGATAACCTGCCCGCCGCGGGAACCGAGCATCTGGGCCGGCAACTTCGGCAGACCCGCGAGTACCTCGAAGGACTTCTAACGTAAGGACCCGTAATGGCGATGCTCGACGCCGCAAAGGACGCGGCTGATCTGTACCTGCGGCAGTTGCACGAACTGGGCCCTCTCGCCGATGCCGAACGGGCTCGGCGATTCGGGCGCCGCGCGCTCTGGGTCAACAACGTCCACATCAACACCACCAACATCTGCGCCGGTACGTGTCGCTTCTGCCACTACCGCCGAAAAACGAACGACCCGGATGCGTTCGCCCTGACCGTCGAGCAGGTCGTCGAACAGGCCGCACTCGCCGCCGAACGCGGAGCCCGCGAAGCCCACCTGGTGGGCGGCCTCAACCAAACCCGCGACCTGGCCTACTACCTCCGGCTGACCGATGGCCTCGCGCGAAGGGTCCCGCAGCTATACCGAAAGTTCCTGACCGCGGTCGAGATCGACTTCCTCGCCCAACAGGCGGGCGTGACCGTCGAAGAAGTGCTCCAGCGGCTGCGCGATGCCGGATTGCAGAGCCTCGCCGGAGGCGGAGCGGAAATCTTCTCGCCGCGCGTCCGCAAACTCGTCTGTCCCGAAAAGATCGACGCCGATCGCTGGCTCGCAATTCACCGCGCCGCCCATCACCTTGGAATCCGCAGCAACGCGACCATGCTCTTCGGACACGTCGAATCCCCCGCGGAACGCGTCGAACACCTGCTGCGACTGCGCGACCTCCAAGCCGAAACGAACGGCTTCCAGTCCTTCCTCGCCCTGCCCGTGGTCGATTTCGACGGCGGCGTGACCGGCGGCGTCGACGTGCTCAAGACACTCGCCATCTCGCGCCTGGTCCTCGACAACTTCGACCACATCAAGGTGTTCTGGCCCATCTGGACGAGCAAGCTGGCCCAGTTGGGCCTGACCTACGGAGCCGACGACTTCGACGGAACCGTCGGCCGCTACCGAATCGTCGGAGCCGAACTGGCCTACGAAACGGGCATGAGCCCACAAGCCCTCGAAACGCTCATCCGCCAGGCGGGCCTCGAACCAGCGGAGCGAACCGGCGACTACCACATCATCGACCACAAGGGAGACAACCATGCGGGCCGTCGTTGAACGCGTCACCGAAGCCGCCGTCGAAATCGACGGCCAGACTGTCGGGGCCATCGAACGCGGGCTGCTCGTCTACGTCGGCGTGGGAAACGACGACACCGACGCCGACGTCGCCTACCTCGCCGACAAGATCGCCGGACTGCGAATCTTCGAAGACCATGCCGGCAAAATGAACCTCGACGTCCGACAGGTCAGCGGAGCCGTCCTGGCCATCTCCGCCTTCACACTCCAAGCCGACTGCCGCAAGGGCCGACGACCCAGCTTCGACGCCGCCGCCGAACCAGCCGTCGCCGAAAAACTCTACCTCGACCTCGTCGAACGCCTCCGCAACGCCGGCCTCCGCGTCGAAACCGGCCGCTTCCGCCAACACATGATCGTCCGCGCCACCAACGCCGGACCCGTCCTGCCCCTCCTCGACTCAAAACGCCTCTTCTGACCGCGTCGCAGGCGTCAGCCTTCCCATTTTGCATTTTGATATCTGCATTTTGCACTTTTCATTTCTTCACCGTTCTCGCCGCCAGCCAATCCGCATCAAAATGCATCAGCGACCGCGTCGGATTCGACCAATCCTCACCGGCCCGGGTATTGACGCGATGGTACGTCAGCAAAACCCGTCCGGCCGCGGACTCAGCCAGGAATGGATAACAATACTGCGCATGAACCGACTCGCTCTGAGCCTTGCCCACCAGCGCCTTCGCCGCACTCCACGTCCGGCCGTCGTCGCTCGAAACCGCCCCGTACAGCACCTGCCGCGCGTAGCTGATCCCGCCGATAAACGGCTCGCCCTCACACCGGTTCCACGCCATCACCATCCGCCCGTCAGCCAGGCGCAGCACACCGGCCGGCGCGTTCGACGAGACAAACCGCGTCGGCTCCGGCAATGACCACGTCTCGCCCGCATCCTCCGAGAACGACTCGTACAGCCGGCCCAGCGTGGTCCGTATCAACATCCACACCCGCCCGTCGCTCCGCTCGACGACCACCGGTTCGAGCATGCCGCCCTCGCCCATGTTCTCCAAACCCGCGCTATCGTCGCCCGACAAATCCGTCCGGCTGCAACCCCACGTCGCCCCGTCGTCGTCGCTGTAGACCGCCATCGACACGAACTTCCCCGTCGTCCGCGCCGTCAAATAGCTCAGCGGAACCACCAGCCGACCGCTCGACAGGCGAATAATCGAGTTGATCGAGCCGGTGTACGAATGCCCGAAATCCACCCGCCCGGGCGAACTCCACGTCGCTCCGCCGTCGCCGCTGGCCGCGTGCCACAACTCGCACCGCGCCGTCGCCGGCGTCAGATCGCCGTACGCGTAAAACCGCAGCCACAGCACGTGCAGCCGCCCGCGCTCGTCGCCGTAAGGAACCGGACTGGTCACCACGCCCGGCGCCTCGCCACAATCAAACAGTACGCGCCCGTCCGACCACGTGAGCCCGCCGTCGCGACTCTCCCGCCCGCACATCCGCTGCGGACCCGACGCCGTCAATGCGTTGTTCGTGGTATTCGGCGTATCCGCGTAGCACAAAAATAACCCATCTCCCAAAGCCGCCACCGGACCCAACATCCCGTCAACACCAAGAAGCGTCGGTGCAAGCATCACAAATCCCTCGACCAATCCGCCAGACAACCGCTCAGCCCAGAACCGCCCTGGGCCCGCCTTTCGAGCCCTTCTACCACAATCCAAACCAAGGGCAAGCAATTTCGCAATCTGTCCGCCGCAGGAGCAGGCCTTGTGCCCGCCCCATCGCCGGTTGACCAATCCGGCGCCAGACACGGATCGGGCGATCGTTAATCGGAAGTCCCGCATTGGGCCGGCGGACTCTCAAACTTGCTGGTGTTCTGGACTTCAGGTAGTATGGACGTCATGGCAGTTGGCATCGCACGCTTCTGCCGGCTGGAGCGTCGGCATTCTGGACATGCATTGGGAGGCACCAGACGATGAGTCAAGCAACGATCAAGAAGTTCCCACCCAACGTCGCGAAGCAGTTAAAGGTCTATGTCTATCGACTCATCGACCCGCGAAACGGCGAGACCTTCTATATCGGCAAGGGCCGGAAGAACCGTGTCTTTTCCCATGTCCGCGCCGAGGGGAAGTTGGAGGGCGATGATGTCAGCAACAAGATACAACGTATTCACGCGATACGGAATGCAGGGTTCGAAGTGGCCCACGTGATCCATCGCCACGGCATGGACGACAAGACGGCCACCGAAGTCGAGGCGGCACTGATCGACGCGTATCCCGGCCTCACCAACATCGCGGGCGGAGTCGGTAGTTCTGAATTTGGGACCATGCACGCCCAGGAGATCATCCGCCGTTACGACGCCAAGCCCGCGACCTTCCGGCACAAAGCAATCCTGATCAGCGTCAATCGAAGCGCCGTCGATAGGTCGCTCTACGAGGCCACCCGGTATGCCTGGAAGATCAGCCGATCCAAAGCCCGACAGATTGAGGTGGTTCTCTCCACCATCCAGGGCCTGATCGTGGCCGCTTTTACGCCCACCAAATGGCTGGAGGCGACGCCGGAAAATTTTCCAGGCCGGCCAGGCCTACCGGGTCGACTGGGCTTTGAAGGTCGTGAAGCCTCGGACGAAATCAAAAACCTCTACGTGGGCAAGCGTGTCCCGGCCAAGTACCGCAAACGTGGCGCAGCCAATCCCATCCGGTACGCTTGGCCCGGTAGAGAAACAAGCTGAGCGGACACCCAGACCGTGTGCCCGCCCCATCCCCCATCAACCAATCCGGCTCCGCCGCTGGAGGGGGAAAGGAAGAGAAGTTGAGCAGAGGGCAGCGAAGGGAGCAACGAGGGTTTGAAAGTGGAGCTCCGGGACCCGATCACAGTTGGTTTGCCCTCAGGTGGTTTCAGTTGCAGGTGTCCTCACGCCGTGATATGATAACATCTGTTAGTGTAGCGGTTCGCCGCAATGCTGCAGCTTGCCCGAACCGGGCCGATGGCTCATATAGCGGATGCTGGCCAAGAGGTGAAGCCTAGAGGACCGCAGAGGGACAACAAATGGCTAGAGATTTTCACGATGAGGCCTTTGACCGGGAGACAGAACTGAAGCTGGACATCTTTCGAGGTTACATTCGGGAGTGGCTTCCCGTGTTCCTTACCGGCGGCGGATGCCGACGAGTTAATATCCTCGACTTCTTTGCAGGGCCAGGCAGGGACACGCAAGGCAAGAAAGGATCGCCACTGATCATTGTGGAGGAGGTCCAGCGGTATCTGACCGATGCCTCGCGGCCTAAGGCAGACGGAGTGGCTGTCCACCTTTACTTCAACGAGTTTAGTGGTCGCAAGTGCGACAGCCTTCGGGAGGAGATCGCCCGGGAGTGCGGTAACTCTGAGTTTTCCGTCGAGGTGGAGAACAGGGATTTCCCAGCCGCTTTCGAGGGACATTTGCCGGCTCTTCGGGCCTCCCGTGCGGCGAACTTAGTGATCCTCGACCAGTGTGGCATCAAGCAGGTCAGCCCTGAAGTCTTCCGGGCGCTGGTGAACTGTGCTAAGACCGATATCATCTTTTTTGTATCTTCGTCGATTGTCCGGCGTTTTCGGGGTGAGGAATGTGTGCGTCGGTATTTCCCGGGCCTATCGGATGAGGCGATCGCAGTCGTGGATCAAGCCTCTATTCACAGGTGTGTGTGCGACTACTACCGGCAGCTTGTGCCCAATACCAAATCATACTTTTTAGCTCCGTTCTCGATCCGCAAGGACGCGAATATTTACGGGTTGATTTTCGGTACAGGTAATTTGCTGGGCCTGGAGAAGTTTCTGACGGTATGCTGGGACAAGGACCGGATTACGGGCGAGGCTAACTTCAACATCGACGGTGACCGATTTCGGGAAGAGCCGAGCTTGTTTCCCGAGGAAAACGTAATTCGCAAACAGGACCGGTTTCGTGAGGACCTGATCCGACGGATACATTTGGGAGAACAGACGAACAATGACCTTTACCGATTCACACTGGAATGCGGGTTCCTCCCGAGGCACGCCCGCGAGATCCTGGGTGAACTGCAGGATCGAGGTCTTCTGACCGTGGCAGCAACCGATACATCGGCACGTCGAATGCGCAAAGGTGCCTTCTACCTCGGTTGGGATAGCTACAAGACCGGTCAGCCGAAGGCAGTTTTTGAGGCGAGAATTGACCCATGCGACAAACCAAGATTGAGTGGACAGAAGCAACCTGGAACCCTGTGACGGGTTGCAGCAAGATCAGCCTGGGCTGCCAGAACTGCTATGCAGAACGGATGGCAAAGCGCCTACGTGCGATGGGACAGCCGAACTACCGCCACGGGTTTGCCGTCACTTGTCATTCCCACATGCTGGAAGTGCCGCTGCACTGGCGGCGGCCCCAGATGGTGTTTGTGAACTCCATGAGCGACCTTTTTCATGCGGACGTTCCACTAGACTTCGTTCGGCGAGTTTTCGGTACGATGCTCCAGACGCCGCATCACCGATATCAAGTGCTGACCAAGCGCTCTGAGCGCCTAGCTGAGCTATCAGATCAGCTCCATTGGGCTCAGAATATCTGGGTAGGCGTCACGGTTGAATCGTCCGAGTACACCTTCCGGATAGACCACCTTCGGCAGGTACCTGCGAACATACGGTTCCTTTCGATTGAACCGCTACTAGGCGATCTGGGAAAGCTGAACTTGAAGGGCATCCATTGGGTGATCGTCGGCGGGGAGTCCGGCCCCGGCGCTAGGCCAATGGACGCGGCATGGGTGCGGAGCATACGACGACAATGTGGTGTGCAGAATGTTCCTTTCTTCTTCAAACAATGGGGCGGACCAAACAAGAAGAAGGCCGGTCGTATCCTTGACGGGAAGACATGGGATGCAATGCCCAGTGTGTGCAGATGTGTTTCGACCTCGCGGTGAGGGTTGTTGATGAGTGGGTATATAGACGGTCTGGATGGGTACTGGACGGGTCGGTTTTGGCTGGCGGGAAACAGCGGCACTGAACACTCGGACCACGCGCAAAGAACGGACGCCAATGGTCAGAACAGGAAGACGGTTTACCCAACCGCCTCTGCATTAACCCGCACGCGCCTCACCCGCCGACCCAAACCCGTCATGACCACCTGCGGAATCGTACCGACCTGTTCGCAAATCGCCTCAATCGTATTCGGCGAACCGGCCCGATTGTCGATAATCACCACTTCCTGTCCCACCGCCGGACGCACCCCTTCGCGCTCCAAATCCGAAAGATCGAGAATCGTCTGATCCATGCTCACCCGCCCGATCACCGGCGCCGGCCGATCACCCACCAGCATCCGCCCGCAATTCGAAAGCGACCGCGGATAGCCATCCGCATACCCGATCGGCGCCAGCCCGATCAGCATGTCGCGCGGAGCGGTAAACGTGCAGCCGTAGCCGACGTGACAGCCCTCGCCGATCCGCTTGACCAGCGTCAACCGGCTCACCAGCCGCAACACCTGCCGAAGGTCCGGCTTGCATCGCATCTGCGGACTCGAGTGACAGCCGTACACCGAAACGCCCGGCCGGATCATATTGAAATGCGACTCCGGCAAATCGATCGACGCCGGCGAATTGGCCGCGTGAACGATCGGCACGCGAATGCCGCGCTCCGCCAGCGCCGCCACGAACGCCGCAAACCGCTGAAGCTGCGCGTTGGCGAACGACTTATCGCCGTCGTCCGCCGTGGCAAAGTGCGTATAGAGCCCTTCGATCCGAATGGCCTCATTTCCACGCGCCAACGCGACCAGTTCCAACACCTCCGGCTCGTGCAGACCTTCGCGACTCATCCCGCTGTCCAGCATCAAATGCACAGCCGCCGGCCTGCCGACTCGCTCCGCCGCCCGCGCCAGCGCGTCCAGATCGCCCGCGCTCGATGCCGTCACACTGATCCCATGCTCCACCAGCCAACGTGCGATCTCACCCTTGCCGCCGCCCTCATACGCGCCAAGCTCCGTACCCATCAGCAGAACCGGACGCTCCCACCCAAGCCCGCGCAGCTCCGCCGCTTCACGCACCGACACCACCGCCAGCATATCCACCTTCGCCGCACGCAATCCCGGAAGCACCACCTCCACCCCGTGCCCGTACGCGTTCGCCTTCACCGGAACGCACAGCCGGCACGCCGGCCGCGCCAACGACCGCACCACCCGACAGTTGTGCGCCAACGCCCCCAGATCGATCTCGGCCACCAGATAATCGGTATTCATCGCACCGCTCATACTGGGTCTCTACCAACTGCACCGGCGGGCCAGGTCGCCCACCTCAAACCGCAACTGCCGACAAAGCCGCTCATACCGCTCGCGGTCCGCTTGGCCCGCCGGAACCTTGCTGAGATACTCAGCCGCCATACTCGCCGCGACCAACCGGTCCGAAAAACCCGCCTGCGCCTCGTACGCCGCCCGGTTGGCCGTCAAGTCCTCGATGTGCGAGCCAAACGTCTCCACCACCCGCGGCGCCAGTGGCGGCATCTGACCCGCCGTGTTCGCCAGTTCCGCCGCCGCCACACCCGTCGGCCGCAAATTGAGCGCCTCGATCAGACGCACCAAACCGGCCTCCTGCAGCTTCGCGTCGCCGCTGCGGATCAAAATGTGGCCCAGCGTCAACGCCCGCGAAAACTCGCTCGCAAACTCCGCACGCCCGCCCACCACCTCGCCGAACAGCGTCCTGCCCGCCTCGCTGTCCATATCCACCAGAATCTTATGGTGCTCGTCGAGGTACGCCAGCCGCCAGTTCGACGCCAGCTCCAACGCGAGCATGAACGGCTGACGCCAGAACTTCTCCGGCATCACCACGATCCAAACGTCGTACTTCTTCAACTCCTCCACCAGCCACGCCGACGCCTTCTCCAACCCCGCACGGCTGATCCGACGACCAGCCGCCGGCCCGCCCGCCATCATGTGCATGTACATGCTGTACGTCTCGATGTCGTACGCCGCCTGCGCCCGCCCGTCAATGAACAACTGCAGCGGCACCCGACCCGTCTCCGGGTCCGGTTCCTGCGCGAACGCCAGAAAACCCCCCTCGTTCCAGTAGTTAAACATCTTGCCGCGAAGCTCGTTGGCCCGAATAAACTCCCCCGCCGCGAACGGCATCGGGCCCGAACCGGTCATCCGCATAAAAACCGACGTCTGCACGTGGTCGAACGGCCACGCCGCCAGGTACACCCGGTAAAACTTCACCCCCAGCCAAACCCCCCAAATCAGCACGAACCCAGCCGCCACCGCCGTCAACGCATGCTGCTCAGCCAGCGGAAACGCCGGCAGCCCGACACCGCCCTCGCGACGCGAAACCACCCGCGCCGCCAACATCCGGATCGTCTGATCCACGAACAACGCAATCAACGGTGCCGCCACGAACGCCGCGATCGGAATGAACCGACGCGACTTGACCGCCATCGCCACCGTCATCACCACGATCACGATCGTTGCCGGGTCAATCTTCGGCCACTCCCAGACCCGACCCGACTCCGAACCCTGACGGCGCTTCCTCCCTTTGCCCTTCTCCGACGACGACGTCGGTCGAACCGCCACCCCCAGCAGCCACGCCCAACCCGTCGCGATCAGCATGATGAACATCACCAGAAACGGCACCGCCGTCCCCACCCGGTTGCTCCAGTCGAACGCCGGACGCCACTCATCCACCGTCCGCCACCGATCAGCGTTCTCACTCAGACTGATAACATACGTGTGCGTCAGGTTCGTGAGGTGATACGGGTTGAACACCACCATCGCCGCCAACGCGACCGCCGCCGCCCCGACCACGTGATAAACCCCGCGCCGCCCAATGGATACAAACGCCTTCCTCCAAAACGACGTCAGAAGGTGAATGACCACAAACGGAACCAGCGTCAGGAACACGTACAGGTACCCGCCGTGCAGATTCGACCAGACCACCACCAGCGGCACGATCAGCCAGATGTAAAGGTAATTGCGGTACGTGGTCAGCAGCAGAATCACAAAGAAAACCGCCACCAGCAGATTCGTAAACACCTGCGGACGGATGTCGATGAACGTCCGCGCGGTAAACAGGGCAAAACAGGCAAACACGGCGCTCAGCGCCCCGTTGGCCCCCAACAGCCGGCCCGAATAGTACACGCACAAAACCGTCAGAAAATTGACCGCGAACTTCCAGACCACCAGCGCGTTCTCGCCCAAACCCTGCTTGAGCAGATAGAAAACCACGTGGGTCAGCCAGTTCTGATTGACCCACCCCAGCGGATGCCACGAGCGGATAAACCCATGCGCCCATTGCGGATACTCCGCCAGTTGGGCCTCCGTCGGACCCGGCGCAAGCGAATTGGCGCTGAACGGATCGTCGTTGCTCACCCCGTGATGCGCCGAATACCGACCGCACGCGAACGCCACCCACGTGTCACCAGCCCCCACCCGGTGGGTCGAGGCGTGAAACGCGAACAAAACCATCCCCACCCACGCCACCGCCATCGGCCAGCCCGCGAACGCCGGACGCGAAACCGGCAACAAGGCCTCAGTCTGCGGTGCCGAAGCATTTTCCCCAAGTTGTATGGTTGTCATACAAATCCTGCCGACCTTCCCTTGCGTCGCCGTCCCACGGCCCCGCACCGACGGACGGTCACAACGCTTTGCCGGAAAAGCAATTATCTTCACCCCCCGCCATAATGTCCAGCCCGACCCACCAAAAATCGGCCACAAACCACTCGTGGACAAGACCTTGCGAGTCGGGGGTGGCAAAACGGTTTGCTTTCGGTTAGAATAACCCCGTTTATCGAAGTCGGCTGCGCTGGTCGGACGGTTGTTCGCGCCCAATCTGAGTTGTGTATGGACCTGTTCAAGGACATCATCGAGCGAGGCGAGTCTTATTACGCAGCGAACGGACGGCGCAAAAATGGGCCTGACGGCAAGTTCAGCGGCGCGATGATCTGGGACCATGCCCTGCGGGTCTGGAAACTGGCCCAGTGGATCGGGGGCGAATCCGGAATTTCTCTGACCAAGGCGGAACGGCCGTTGGCGGCGGCGGCGCTGTTTCATGACGCTGGGTGGATCGAACAGGTCAGCCGCGGGACGTGCGAACCGATCGAGGTTTTTTCGCGCCCAGCCGACGCGGAGCTGCGGCGGTTCAGCCAGCAGGCGGCGAGCGAGCAGTTGCGCGGCGTGCTGAGCGAAGGCGAATTGGGGCAGGCGTGCCGGTGGGTGGCTCAGCTTCCGCCTTCGCGCCCAGCGGACGATGCGGCGCGGATTCTGGCGGACGCCGACAACCTCGAGGAGATGGGGCTGGTCGGGCTGCTGCGGCAGGTCCGCTGCGGACTGATCAACGGGCGGTGCCCGGATCATCTGGTCGAGGTGTGGCGTCGTCAGCAGGAGTATCACTACTGGGAGGCGCGGATCAAGACGGGGTTTCACCTGGAGGCCTCGCGCCGGCTGGCCCTCAAGCGTCTGGAACGGATGGGCCGGTTCTTCGATGCGTTGGACCGTGAATTGGACGGGACGGACGCCCGCGAGCTGTCCGGAACGCCGGCGGCGCTGTCGTCGAAGCCGATCGGGACGGGTGGAGTGTAAGGAGAGCAGGCATGTCATCGACACCAATCACGCTGGCGTGCATCGGCGGAAGCTTCGCCCAGGACCTGTTTGCGGCGAAGCGGCTCGAAGGCGAGCGGATGGGCGCGCGGGTGACTCCGTTCGGCAAGTCGCAGACGATTTACCGCTGCCGCTGCGAGGCGGGCGAGTATTACCTTTTGCTGCGGCATTCGGACGGTCGGACGCCGATCGCCAGCAGCTTCGTGAACTACCGGGCCAACATTTACGCGCTCAAGGATCTGGGCGTGACGCACGTGATCTCGTGGAGCAACGTGCGGGCGGTGTCGCACAACTACGGGATCGGGCAGTTCGCGGTGGTCAAGGACCTGATCGACGAGACGCGCCATCGCGTCGGCACGTTTTTCGAGCACGGGGCGTTGGTCGAGCTTCGGCAGTGGCCGGTGTTCTGTCCGACGCTGCGGCCGGTGCTGTGCGAGGCGCTGGGCGAGTTGGGGGCCAAGTGCACCGACGGCGGGACGTATTTGTGCACGGAGGGCCCGCGGCGCGAGACGCCGGCTGAGGTGCAGCGGTACGCCAATTGGGGGGCCGACCTGCTGGGTCACAGCCTGGTGCCCGAGACGTTTCTGGCCAAGGAACTGCAGATGTGCTTCGCTGGGCTTTGCCTGGTTTCGGCGTACGCGGAGACGGGCAGCGACCACCGGCCGTTCGAGGGCGGGTTGCTGTTCGGCGAGATGGGCCTCAAGAACGATCGCCAGCGGATTCAGGACGCCATCGCCGCCATTCCCGGATTGATCGAGAAGATTCTGCTCCGGGCCGACCGGCTCGATCCGCAGTGCCTCTGCCAGAGCGGCATGGCTGAGCTGATCCAGAACGGCCAGCTCAGCAGCGATTTTCGTAGCTGGTTCCCGGTGCTCAGCCCCGGCGGCACCATGGTCCCCGGCATCTCCGGC
>JAAYCJ010000073.1 GCA_012729815.1 Phycisphaerae bacterium
GTGAAGAACGGATCGAAGATTCGCGGGAGCTGTTCCGGATCGATGCCGCAGCCGGTGTCGGCCACCTCGATCGACACCTGCCGGTCGGCGGCCTTCGACCGGATGGTCAGCCGGCCGGCCTTGCCGAGCATCGCCTGACGGGCGTTGATGACTAAGTTATAGAGCACCTGGTGGAGCAGGTGCGGAGGGATCGTTGCGACGGCCGGTTCGACCTCGAGGGTCAGTTGAATGTTGTCCTTGCTCAGATCGCGAACGAGGCTCTTGAGCGTGCTGTCGACGACGTCGGGAATGCTGGCCTCGCTCTGGTCGGTGGCGCCGCGGGCGAAGCCGAGGATCTGCTGGGCGACGTCGGCGGCTTTGGCTCCGCTTTGGGCGGCCATCGTCA
This sequence comes from Phycisphaerae bacterium, assembly GCA_012729815.1. Taxonomy (NCBI): domain Bacteria; kingdom Pseudomonadati; phylum Planctomycetota; class Phycisphaerae; species Phycisphaerae bacterium. Next base: position 386 of record JAAYCJ010000073.1, read on the forward strand.
GCGCCTTGTGCCATAGGGCGTGATCTTCGGTCTTGAGGGCGAACTGGGCGTAGCTGACCACCGGCGTGAGGAGGTTGTTGAACTCGTGGGCGATCATTCCCGCCATTGTGCCCAACGCCGCGAGGCGCTGGGCCCGGATCAGTTGATCCTGGAGCTGGTTCAGGCAGCTCTCGAGGGTTTGCAGTTTTTCCTCGAGTGCGTTAGGATTATTCCCGGAGGTCGCTTTCATAGCCGCCGTCCATAAAGTGTCTATAATCTGATTGTGGCAACGCTTATGGAGTGGTTATCGGCACAAGGCCGAAGCCGTCTTGAGCGAGGTCCGGCCCACGTGAACATCGAGGAAAAGCTGCGATATCTGCTGGAAGTCTTCGACAAACTCAACGTCCAGGTGCGACTCGATCGGCTGGGCGGCGAGGGCGGCGGATGCTGCCGGTTGCGCGGTAAGACGCTGGTATTCATGGATATGGACGCCGATCCGGAGACCCGCTACGCCTCCGCCATCGGCGCCCTCTCGAGCTGCGGCGACCTGGAGAGCCTGTACCTCCTGCCGGAAGTTCGGGCGGATCTCGAACGTCTGCTCGCCTAGCCATGTCAAGACAGGGAAACTGGGGGGAATATGCAAACTTCCGGCGCGTTCACCGACGATGAGCGTCGTCGGATCGAGCAGGCATGTGAGTTGCTGGCCCCCTGCCGCCTGTGCCCACGTACATGCCACGTCAATCGGCTGGGCGGGCAGGTCGGGTTCTGCGGGTTGGGCGGACGGATGACGATCAGTTCGTATGGGCCGCACTTCGGCGAGGAGTCGGTGCTGGTCGGGGTTGGCGGATCGGGGACGGTTTTTCTGACCGGCTGCAATCTCGGGTGTTTGTTCTGTCAGAATTACGAGATTTCGATTCACCGCGAGGGGCGGGAGGTTGAAGTCGGGCAGGTGGTGCGGATCATGCTCGAGCTTGAAGAGCGCGGCTGTGCCAATATCAATTTCGTGACGCCCACGCCGCAGGCGCCGCGTGTGCTCGAGGCGATTATCCGTGCGCGGAAGCGGGGTCTGGGCGCGCCGATCGTCTATAACTGCGGCGGCTACGAGAGCGTTGAGTTGCTGAGGCTGCTTGATGGGTACATCGATATCTACATGCCGGACGTCAAGTTTTTCGACCGGCATCTGGCGGCGGAGTTGCTGCGGGCGGAAGACTATCCCGAAGTCGTTAAAGCGGCGGTTTTGGAGATGCACCGTCAGGTGAGCGATCTGGCGATCGAGGACGGCTTGGCGACGCGCGGCCTGCTGGTGCGGCACCTGGTCATGCCCGGGGCCGTCGATGACAGCAAGGCGATCATCGACTTTCTCGCGGACCAGATTTCGCCCAACACATACGTGAACGTCATGGCTCAGTACCGGCCGGAACACCAAGCCCGCCGGTTCCCCCAGATTGCCCGCCGCACCAGCCGCAGCGAATGGCGGGAAGTGCATGACCACGCCAAGGCCCGCGGGCTGCGTCTGGCGGAGTAGGCGCCGGAATTTCGGTTGGAGATGGATACCTGACCAGAGATCCTGTAGAATGCATCATGTGGAGGATGCATCCGAGTAGAGGGATTGGCATGTTGACCAGGCAACAGATCAGGGACCACCGCGAGGAGCTATTGCGAATTGCCCGATCCCACGGCGCGACGCGCGTTCGCGTTTTCGGATCGGCGGCCAGGGCGGGCGGCTCGGAGCCGCGTGATCTCGATCTCCTGGTTCAGATGTCGCCGGACAGCAGCCTGCTGGTCATCGTGGCGATCAAACAGGATGCGGAGGAGTTGCTCGGCTGTGGCGTCGACGTGGTAACCGAAGGGGGATTGAGTCCATACCTTCGCGACGATGTCCTGGCGGAGGCTCGGGAGTTGTGACAAGTTAGGAACGGCGAGCTGAAGAGGATTCGAACATCTCTGATTCCCGCTATGCTAACGCTACTTCTCTTGTTGCCGGGGTGTCTTTATCTTCGGCTTTTGGAGCTTAAGAAGCAGTTGGCGGCGTTTGATGATTATGTCGTCGTGCGCGAGGAGGGGGATCTGGTCCTGACGTTTCGCGAGCCGGTGCTGCTGGAGCAGGACCTGCATGCGCTGTTTGAGCCGCCGACGTCGGTGGCGGACACTCCGGACGGTCGGCGTTTGACGTACCTCTATCAGAAATGCCATCCGGACGGCAAGGTCGAGGAGGGGAATTACGACATACCGCTGATCTTTGTCTGCCGCGAAGGCCGGTTCGTCGAGTCGCGCATCCCTCAGCGGTTCCTGGCTGTGTTCGACAGGTCCTTTCTGATTGGCGCGCTTCGTTCGATGGGCCGCGCCCAAGTTGACATCGGGAAACGCACTGCCACCGGTCAGATGGAAGACGGGGATGGGATGACCGTCGCGCTGCCGACGCAGGAAACTCTGACCGGAAAACTCGGGCGGCCGTATGAGCGCTCGGAGACGGAGGAAACAACCACCCTCACGTGGCGTTACGCGTTCAAGCCGGCCTCGGGCGATTTCGATCCGACCCGCCCCACTGAGTACGCATCCTTCACCTTCCGCTGCGCCGACGGGAGCTTCCAGGCGAGCGACGTTCAATTCGCCGGGATCAAGGGCCGCTTTCATTCGCCCGCTGGAGTCACGCAGCCGACGACCTCGCCGACGCTGCAAACCGTCGGCGCCGATCAACGGTGAGCCTGTCCGCCGGATCGCTCTCTCTTAAGCCTTGATGACCTTTGATTTACCGTTGCGGATCTTGGCGGTGGCGTTGCGGGTGTCGACGACCAGACGGGCGTTGCGGACGATCCACTCGTAGTCGTACGAGCTGTGATCGGTGGCGATCAGGACCGCGTCGTAGCCCTTGAGCATCTTCTCGGAGAGGTCTTTGGAGACCATCCGCAGATCGTGCTCGCGTTGCCGGTGCGTCCGCGGGATGTGCGGGTCGTTGTAGTCCACCTTGGCCCCGTGCTGGCGGAGCAGTTCGATCAGCGTGATCGACGGCGATTCGCGAACGTCGTCGACGTCCTTCTTGTACGCCAGGCCCAGCACGAGCACCTTCGATCCCTTGACGGCTTTGCCCTGGTCGTTGAGGGCCTCCATGAGCCGCCAGACCACGTACTCGGGCATGTGCGTGTTAATCTCGCCAGCCAACTCGATGAACCGCGTGGGCTGTTCGAACTGGCGGGCCTTCCAAGTCAGGTAGAACGGGTCGATCGGGATGCAGTGTCCGCCGAGACCCGGGCCGGGATAGAACGGCTGAAAACCGAAGGGCTTGGTGCTGGCCGCCCGGATGACCTCCCAGACGTCGATGCCCATCCGGTCAAAGAGCATCTTGAGCTCATTGACCATGGCAATGTTCACGCAGCGGTAGATGTTTTCGAGCAGCTTGGCCGACTCGGCCACCGCCGCCGACGAGACCGGCACCACGGTCTTGATCGCCTGGCTGTAGAGGGTCTTGGCCAGTTCCAGGCTGGCTTTGTCGTCGGCGCCGACGACCTTGGGAATGGTGGCGGTGGTATAGTCCTTGCGGCCGGGATCCTCTCGCTCGGGCGAGAACGCCAGGTAGAAGTCCTTACCGGCCTTCAGGCCGCTTTCCTCCAGGATCGGCTTGACCAGTTCGGCGGTCGTGCCCGGATAGGTCGTGCTTTCCAGCACCACCAGTTGGCCCCGGCGCAACCGCTTGGCGATGGCCTGGGCTGTACCCTCAACGTACTGCATGTCGGGGTCGCGGGTTTTGCTGAGCGGGGTGGGCACGCAGATGATGATCGCATCGGGTTTGTTGAGCTGCTTCATGTCGTCGGTGGCTTCGAAGCGTCCCGATTTGATCAGCTCTTTTATTAGCGAAGAAGATATGTGCTCAATATAACTTTTGCCGGCTTTGAGCTTCCTGATCTTTTCGGGGTCCACGTCAAACCCCATTACCTTCATCCCGGCGTGGTAGAACTCGCGAACCAGAGGCAGGCCGACGTAGCCCAGTCCGATCACCCCGATCAGAGCCTTCTTGTCTGTCAGTTTTCGATATAGCTGTTCACGCATGGGCCTCTCCGATAATTCCTGGTAATCTCCCGTTGCTGCGAATTATAATACGATCGGAAGGAAATTACAGCCGGACTTTTTTTGATCCAGTTCAGCTGAGCAGACAAGACCTTCATCGGCAAAGTGGCAACGGGAACTGAATCCAACGGGGTACGTCTGATCAATGCCGCGCCAATTGCGGTTCCGGTCCTGTGCTTCAGCCTGGGCATCGCGGCCGACGCCTGTTACATGCCGCCATGGCCGTGGCTATTCGCGGGAGCGGGTGTTTCAGCGGCGGGGCTGGCGGTTTTCTTTGGTCGGAGCCGTCCGCGGATGGCGTTCTGGCTGGCGTTGGCGACGGCGGTCGGGGCTTTGCATCACGCCGCAGCGGTCCGCGTGCTGTCGCCCGATCATCTGGCGAGGCTGGTGGCCGAGCCGGTCCGTCAGGTCGAGTTAACCGGCGTGGTGGTTCGCGCGCCGGTAACTCGCCGGGACAAAGAGACTTACCCATTTTTCTCGCGGCAGTACATCTACACGTACTTCACCGTCGAGGCGAGGCGCCTGTCGGTAGCGGGGCAAACCGCGAAGGTCAACGGGCCAGTCCAGGTGAATCTGGGCGGCATCCACGACCGCTTTCGCCCGGGGATGGAACTGCGTCTGAAGGGTAATCTTGCTCCGGCCAAGCCGTATCTGCGGTGGCCGGGCATCCTGCGGGCCGAACCGAGGCTGAGCGGCACGGTTCCGGTGCGAATGACGATCGCCTCGACCGCCGATATCACCGTCGTCGATCAGCGGAAGAACCCTCTGGCCCGCGGGCTGGATGAGTTGCGGCGAGCCGCCGCCGGGTTGATGATCTCGAACCAGACCGATACGGCAGAGGGCCACTCGCTCGTTTCGGCCATGGTCCTGGGACAGCGGTATGAGGTGGAGGAGTCGCTGAATCGGGCGTTCCAAGCCGCCGGCGGCGCGCACCTGCTGGCGGTCAGCGGTTTTCATCTCGGCGTGCTGGCTTTCGCGGCATGGGCGGTGGCGATCGTCCTGAACCTCTCACGGCGAAGCGCCGCGTTGATCGTGCTGATCGTGGTGTGGGCGTTTGTGGGCGTCAATGAACTGCGGCCGCCGATCCTGAGGGCGGCGATCACCGCGACGTTCGCCGCCGTCGCCGTATTGGCCCGCCGGCCTGTGAGTTCGCTAAACTGGGTGGCGGCGGCGGCTTTGATCCTGCTGCTGATCAGCCCCGAGCAGCTTTTCGATGTGGGATTTCAGCTCTCGTTCGTCTCGCTGATCGGGCTGATGCTCCTTCAGAAGCCCATCTACCTGAAGCTGTTCGGCTCGACCGATCCCGTGTGGGACCGGCGCGACCCGCCCAGCCGGCTCAGCGGGGCGGCGAACTGCCTGCTCGATATGGGCAAACGAGCGGCGGCGGTGTCGCTGGCGGCCTGGATGGGGTCGCTGCCGATCGTGATGCACCACTTCGGGACGATCAGCCTGATCTCGCCGCTGACCTCGGTGTTGCTGGCCATACCCGCCACACTACTGATTGCCTGCGGTTTTGTGCAACTGGTGCTGACCGTCGTCTTCGGCCAGGCCCTGTTGCTGCCGTCGGTAACGGCGTGGTTGAGTTGGCTGATGGCCAAGGCCGTGTCGGCGCTGGCCGCTGTGCCCGGGGTTTCGCTGGACGTGGCGCCGCCGCCTGTGCTCTGGACCATCGGCTACTATGGCGTGCTGGCGTGGATCGTGACGGGCGACCGGCCCACCGTCGGCGAAATGCTGATGACCTCCGGTCTGCGCGACCGGCTTGAGGAACTACTCCGTCCGCGGCCGAAGATGAACGCCGTGCTCGCCCTGGTGGGAATCTACGCCACGTGGTGGCTCGTGTCGGCGGCGGCGGCCCCAAGCGGTCGCGGCGGGTTTGGGCTGGTCGTCGTGGCCAATCGGGGCGACGGGCAACTGGTGGCCATCGCAGCCGGACGGCAGACGCTGCTGGTTGACGCGGGCGTCGGGCGGCCCGGCGAGGCGGTGGAACTGGTCCGGGAACTGCGGGCCAGGCACCTGGCGTCACCGCCCGCGGTGTTTTTGACCTTTCCGGAACAGCGGTTCTTCAACGACCTGCCCGCCCTGCATGCGGAGTATCCCGATCTCCAGACGTTCGCGGGACCGGCGTTCGAGGCGGTGCGCGATCGGTACGAGCCGGTCGAAAGCCTGTTCCAGACGGGCGTTCTGTCCGGCGATCGGATGCTGGAGGCGGGATCGGCGGTGGAGTTCGAAGGCGTCAAGGTCACACCGCTGTGGCCTGATCGCGCGGTTGCCGAAGCCGCCTTGGCCCTGCCGCAGCGGCCGGTGACGATCCGCGGCGTGGAGTCGCTGCGGGCCCTCTGCGAACTGGGCGCGATGTACCTGGTCGAAAGCGAAGGCCAGCGGCTGATCGTCGCGTCGATGGTCAGCCCCATCGCCTGCGAACGCATCCGTCAGGACCGCCCGGAGCTTACCGTCGACGCCGTGGTCATCAGCGGCCGGAACGAGGTGGGAGCAGCCCTCGAAGTTTTTCTGCGAAGTCTCGCGGCCAGACGGCTGATCGTTTGCGGACCGGTCAAACCCTCTCTGGAGGGCTGGTATCAGCGGATTTCGGAGGAATCCGGCCTGACGGTGACCATGGCGAGCCGCGGCTGGCAGACCATTGACACGAACCGGGATTAGCGTTTAAGGTTTGGCCGTTCACTGTCCGATAATTAGGCAGGAACGCGCAAAATCTGCGTGGACTTTGCGCCGAGCGAAAGGCTGAGCAACCGGATCATGGCGGACGTACTCGATCAATCGGAAGTTGATGCCCTGCTGGCGGCGGTGGGCGGGTCCACCAACCAGGTCGAGGAGATCCTCGGCAGCGACGGCAGCAAGGTGCATCGCGAGGTCACCTCGTACGATTTCAAGCGTCCGGAGCGGGTCAGCAAGGACCAGATTCGGGCTTTGGAGGGCATGCACGAGGGATTTGCCCGGAACTTCGGGGCGGCGATGTCCGGTTTTCTGCGGACGATCCTGGAGGTTCGGATCGTCGATACCGAGCAGCTTACCTACAGCGAGTTCACCCACTCGCTGCCGAATCCGACGTGCTTCAACCTGATCTCGCTGAAGGCGCTGGAGGCCTCGATCTGCCTGGAGATCAGCCCGCTGATCATCTACCCGATCATCGACCGGCTGCTGGGCGGGACGCACGTGGACGCCTTCATTCCGCAGCGGGCGCTGACGTCGATCGAGCAGCGGCTGGTCGGCCGGATCATCGACCGTGCGATCAAGATGCTGGGCGACACGTGGTCGAGCCTGGGAATCGACGAATTCGAACTGACCGAGACGGAATCGAATCCGCACCTGGTCCAGGTGGTCGCTCCGAACGAGGTCGTGATCGTCATCACGTTCGAGCTGAAGCTCGGCGGCAAGACGGGCACCATGAGCCTCTGCATTCCCTTCGCCACGATCGAGCCGATCCTGGACAAGCTGGCCTCGCAGAACTGGCTCTCGTACCGCCGCAAAGACAATATGACGAACGTGCGGGAAACTGTCGCGGGCAGCCTCAAGCACGCCAGCGTCAACCTTCGCGCGTTCCTGGCCCGGACCAGGATTTCGATGCGGGAACTGATGGAACTGGAGGTCGGCGACGTGATCCAGACGGAAAAGCCGGCCAACTCGGAGGTCATCATCCAGATCGAGGGCAAGAACAAGTTTGCCGGCCGCCTCGGCCAGTTCCGCGACAATCGCGCCATCCGCGTCACCCGCCTGGCGGCCCCGGACGAGCGGCTGTAACTCCCCCTCCAGGTATTTTCCCGGACACAAGACGTTTTGATCTTCCTTCCTGATGCGGCACACTGCGCGACCATCCAAGGAGGTGCAGGGACATGAAACAGGAAGCGGGCTGCGATGGGCGCAAGTGGGAGGCAAGCTGGATCTGGCATCCAGGACGGTGCTGGTCCGTTAACGATCACATCCTGGCCCGTCGCCGATTCGAAGTCGAGGGGCGGATCGAGCGGGCCGTCTGCCGGATCTCCGCCCACACCGATTACCTCTTGCTGATCAACGGGCGGTACGTGGGGCGCGGGCCGACGCCGTGCGATCCTTGGTTTCAGGAATACGACGGATATGACGTCACTTCGTTGCTCGAAACGGGCGGCAACGCAATCGCGGTGATCGGCCACAACTACGGCATCGGCTTTCACGGGCAGCACCGCCACCAGGCGGGACTGATCGTCCAGTTGGACGTACAGACCGACGGCGGACCGCAGACGGTGTGCACCGACGGAAGCTGGCGTACCCGCCGCGCGGACGCCTACGGCGACCGGTCGCCTCGCATGTTCTGGTCGTGTGGGTTCATGGAGACCTTCGATTTTCGCCAGGTGGAGGACGGCTGGGAAAAAGCGGAGTTCGACGATCTGTCCTGGTCGGCTCCGGAGGTCTTCGGCCCCCATCCGACCCGTCCGTGGCAGCGACTGATCCCGCGCGGGATTCCGCTCCTGCGGGAGCGGTTCGTCGAGGCGCAGGACGCGGTCAAGGGCGGGTTCACGCTGGACGCCGTCCACGCCGTGCGTTTCGATGGCATCCTGCCGCCCAGCCGCGAAGGCATCGTCTACGCCGAAACCACCATCCGCAGCGAGCGGGAGCGGGAGGTCGTGTTGCACGTCGAGTGCGACGACGCCTACAGGCTGTTCGTCAACGGCCGGCTCCAGGACGAGAAGAGCTACAGCATCCACTTTGCCCGCACGCGGGTCTGGCGCGGCAAGGACGAATACGAGCAGGTGCACTACGGGATGGGAACACCCGGGCGGCGGGTGAAGGTGAAGCTTGCGGCTGGAGAGAATCGCGTTCTGATGGCGGTCGATCACGGCAAGCAGGGATGGGGGGTCGCGATGGTTCCGCTCGATCCAGCCAGCGGGTTGCCGGCGGAGTTGGAGTGTTCGCCGGACGGCTGGCGCTTGGCGGGACCAACCGAGAGCACGGGCGCCAACGACAGCCTGGCGGCGGTGAGGGCCGAGCTGTCGGACGTGCGGGAGGGCGTGCGATCCACGTACGATCCTCACGATTACACCGATGTGACCGATTACGCGACGCTGATGCGATACGAACGGCGCGGTGAGGCCGTCCGCTGCCCAGGTCCGGACGGCGTTCGTTTGGCTCCGGGCGAGTTCTGCGTCATCGACCTTGGAAAGGTCCGGGTTGGCTATCCGCAGCTCGATCTTTGCAGCAATGGCGAAGGCATTCTGGACGTTGGATACGCCCAACTCGAGCATCGCGATCACGCGATCCGGTTCTCCAACGCCGGCAATCTGAAATACGTGGACCGGGTCCATACGCGGAAGGCGACGCAGACGTGGCAGCCGCTGCACCGGCGGACCGGACGGTACATTCACCTGTCGAACCGCGGCGGTGCACCGATCGAGATCGTCCGCTCCGGCATGGTGACAGTCGGCTATCCGGTCGAGTACATCGCGGCGTTCGAATGCTCCGACCCTCTGTTGAATCGAATCTGGGAGGTCAGCCGCTACACGACCGAACTGCTCATGCAGTATGGGTATCAGGACTGCCTGAAGCGCGAGCAGGGAACGTTCAACACCAGTTCGTTCAACTACATGTCGCGGGCGGCTGGATGCTGTTTCGGCGACTACGCTCTCGCCCGTCAGGCGTTTCGCCTGGCCGCGCGGACGCAGAACGAGAGCGGCTGGTTCGACAGCCACGGGCTGTCCTCGCCCAACAACGACGAGTACACCGAATGCCTCTGGTGGATCGTGTGGCTGCGCGACCACTACCTGTTTTCCGGCGACCGTCAACTCGCCGAGGAGATGTTCGAGGTCGTCGAGGACAACCTGCGGTTCTTCGCCAAGGCGACGAACGAGCGAGGGTTGCTGAACCTGGCGAACATGCCCATTCAGCGGCCCGGCTGCATCACCTATCTGGATGACTCCCTGAGCCGCGACGAAGGATACGTTGGCATCTTCGACGGCGAGCTTTCGGGCCTGAACATTCTCTACGGCGCCGCCCTGGAGGCCGCCGCCGGTCTGGCGGAGCATCTGGGGCAGACGGATCGCGCCGCGTTCTACACTCGCAAGGCCCAGCGGGTCAAAACCGCCGTGTGCGAACGGCTGTGGAGCGAACAATTCGGGCGCTTCGCCAACTTCCGGCGAAACGACGAGTTGGCCTCGATCGGTCATCCGATCATTCAGATCGCGGCCCTGTACTTCGGGTATCACACAGACGGCCAGCGGGACCGGCTGCTGCGGTACCTCTGCGACGAGTTCGGGCTGCCTGACGAGAACGTACCGAATTACCCGCTGCACACCTTCGGTTTCTACTTCTACTTCGTCGAGAATCTCTTTCGGCACGATCGGGTGTTGCTGGCCTACGAGTTGATCCGCCGGTACTACGGCCGGTGGCTGGAACTGGGCGCTACGACGTTCGGCGAGTTCTTCCGCCTCTCGGACTGGAAGGGCAAGGACCGGCTTGGCGAGGAATACGAAGTGCATGGATACGGCACGAGCGCCCACCTTCACTTCTACACCAACATCCTGGGCGTTCAGCCGGCACGGTCGGGGTTCGCTGAGATCCTGATCCGGCCCTGCCCGGGCGATCTGGCCTTCGCGCGGGGCAAAGTCCACACGCCGCGGGGGATTGTCGGCGTCGCCTGGGAATCGCGAGACGGAATTCTTGACCTGGAAGTCGAGGTTCCGGAAGGATGCGCCTGGCGGGTGGAGAAGCCATACGGTTTCTCGCAGGTCCACGTCTCGGGCCGCGAAACCGCCGAATGATCGCTATCGCGTCGCGTCGCTGGGGCCGGAGGTGCCTTCCGACGCCTGGTGCTCTTCATGCTCCTGCGGCAGGCGGATGGTGAACAGCGCCCCTTCATCCGGATGCGAGGTGACGGCGATCGTGCCGCCGTGCTCGTCGACGATCTTCTTGGCCACCGCCAGGCCCAGCCCGGTGCCGCCGTGGCCCTTGGTGGAGTGGAACACGTCGAAGATATATTCGAGATGCTCATCCTCGATGCCCGGGCCGTTGTCGCCGATGGTCAGCACCGCGGCCTCCGCGTCCTCGTCGTAGCGGGTGCGGATGGTGACCGCCCCGGTGTTCCGCTCGACCGCCTCCAAGCCGTTGTTGACGATGTTCAGGATCACCTGGTGGATGCCGTCAGGATCGGCAAAGATCGGCGGCATGTGCTCTTCGAGATCGGTGACCAGCATCACGCCGCGGTCGTCGGCCAGCTTGCGGGTCAGGTCGAGCACCTCGTCGACGATCACGTTGATCTGAACCGGCTCGAGCCGCGGCTCGCGCTCCTTGCTGAAGGCCAGCATGTTGAGCATCAGGTTGTGGATCTTGCCGAGGTTGCGGTCGACGATCTTCCAGCCGGTGCCGATGGTCTTGAGGTTCTCGTTGCGGAAGCCCAACTCGACCGTGTCGGCCCCGCCCTGGAGGCCCTGGAGGATGTTCTTGACGTAGTGCGAGAGGGCGGCGACGGTCTGGCCGGTGGCGGCGAGCCGCTCGGCTTCGATGCTCTCCTGGTAGAGCTGGATATTCTGGAGGGCCAGACCCGTCTGGTAGCCGATCGCGGACAGCAGGTGCAGATGGTCGTTGTTGTAGGTGTAGTCCGAAATGGAACAGTCGATGTGGATCACGCCGTAGATCTTGCTGCGGGCGATCACGGGCACGCAGATCACCGACCGCAGGCCGTAGCCCTGGATGCTCTGGCCCTTCTTGAACCGCCGGTCGGTCATCGCGTTGGTGCACAGCACGGCTTCGCGCTTGGTCAGCACGTGATCGACGATGGTGTTCGAGGTCATGATCTTCTTGGCGCGTTCGGGCCGGCGGTACTTGACCACGATCGGCTCGAAGCGCTTGGTGTCCTCGTTGAGCAGCAGGATGAACCCGCGGTCGACCGTGATTTCGCGGAAGATGTGGTTCATCACCCCGTGCAGAAGCTGATCGATGTTGTAGACCTGGCCGGTGGCCGAGACCAGTTCATAGAGCACCCGCAGGTGCTTGTTGGCCTGGCTGGGCTCGGGCGGGGCAAGCAGGATGTCGCGGTCGGACGGGATGGCGGCCACGATCGCCGAGTCGACCAATTCGCCCTGGACGTCGAAGTCGATCATGTTGCCGACCTCGGTCTCGTCGGGCGGCAGTTCGATCGGCTGATCCTCGCTGAAAACCAGCACCGATTTGCCCACGCGAATGTGGTCGCCCTGTTTGAGCTGGAACGGCCGGACGATCCGCACGCCGTTGACGTACGTCCCGTTGGCGCTGCCCAGATCGACGATGTAGTACTGGCCCACCTGGTCGAACAGCCGGGCGTGCGTCCGCGAGACGGTCGTGTCCTTGAGACGGACCTGGACGTCGCTGCGGCCGACGACGCACTCCGCGTCATTCAGCTCAAACGTCTGCCCCTTCTCCGGACCCTGGATCACGTAGACACTGGTCACGACGCCAATCCTTGTAGATCAGAAACAGGTTATTACACAGAAAACCGACGCGACTCGCAAGGATGAGTGTGAGAGTTTCCCTCTCACGTAAATTATAGAAGTTCGCCGGGAAAGTCAAGCCGCCCCCGCCGCGGCCTCCGGAAGCCCGGGAACGCGGGCTGAATGGGCGATTTTTTTGTGGGAGACACCCTTGAATTCCCGCCCGTCCCTGGTATAGAATAGGCGTGACCCAAGCGGGTGTAGCTCAGTGGTAGAGCGTCACGTTGCCAACGTGAATGTCGTGGGTTCAAGTCCCATCACCCGCTTTTTTTCATGCGCCGGCCTCGTGAGGCCCGAATCCATCCAACGCTAACCCCTTAGAATGCCATGCGTTATGCCTCTCGCCCAGCCCGGGCGAGGCCATGGCCGGTTCCGGGGCCGGGACGCGCCGTCGCTGGTCCGGCTGTCGATCAGACCGCCTCATTGCTCTCTTTGTCGGCTGAGGCGTGCGTTGAAGTGGAGCGACCCACTCCAAACACCTTTGAGACGAGGACGAAAAAGAGCGGGATGTAGAAGATGGCGATGACCGTCGCGGTGAACATGCCGCCGGTGACCGCGGTGCCGATGGCCTTCATCGCGCCGGCGCCGGCGCCGGAGGCGATGGCCAGCGGCATCACGCCGAAGAACAGGGCCAACGAGGTCATGACGATCGGCCGCAGCCGCACCCGCGCCGCGCCGACGGTGGCCTCGATCAGCCCTTCGCCCTGCGCCATGCGCTCCTTGGCGAACTGGGCGATGAGGATGGCGTTCTTGGTCGTCAACCCAAGCGTGGTGAGAAACCCGATCTGGAAGTACACATCGTTGTGGAGATCGCGCAGCCAGGTGGCGGCGGCGGCGCCGAGAATGCCCAGCGGCAATACCAGCATGATCGAGATCGGAACCGACCAGCTCTCATAGAGGGCGGCGAGAAAGAGGAAGATCACGACGGCTGAGAAGGCGTACAGCAGGGACGCCTGGGAGCTGGACATCCGCTCCTGATAGGAAAGCCCGGTCCACTCGAAGCCGACCCCTTTGGGCAGTTTGGCGACGATCTCCTCCATCGCCTGCATGGCGTCGCCCGAGCTTCCGCCCGGCGCCGGCTCGCCCCAGATGTTCATCGACGGAAAACCGTTGAACCGCTCGAGCCGCTGAGTGCCGGACGCCCAGCGGCCGGTGGCGAAGGCGGAGAAGGGCACCATCTTGCCTTCGCGGTTGCGGACGTAGAGCTTCTCCAGGTCCTGCGGCAGCATGCGGTACGGCGCGTCCGCCTGAAGAAAGACTCGCTTGACGCGGCCGCCCTGGATGAAGTCGTTGACGTAGGCGCTGCCGAACGCCTGCGAGACGGTGTGGTGAATGGAGGTGATCGGCACGCCGAGGGCGCCGGCTTTTTCCCAGTCCACGTCGACGCGGTATTCGGGCACGTCCTCCAAGCCGTTGGGCCGGACCTTGGCCAGACGCGAGTCCTTGGACGCCATGCCCAGAAGCTGGTTGCGGGCCTGCATCAGCGCGTCGTGGCCGACCCCGCCCCGATCCAGCAACTGGAAGTCGAAGCCGGTGGCGTTACCAAGTTCGGTCACCGAAGGCGGCGGAAAAACGAACACCATGGCGTTGCGGAGCCGCGAGAAATGCGCCATCGCCCGTCCCGCAATGGCTTTGACCTTTCGCTCCGGGCTTTCGCGAAGCTCCCAGTCCTTGAGCTTGATGAACACCAAGCCGTTGTTCTGGGCCCGTCCGGAAAAACCGATCCCGCAGACGGTCATGCACGACTCGACCGTCTCCGCTTCGTTCTCCTCGAAATACCGCCGCACCTCGTCCACGATCTTCTGGGTCTGTTCCAGGCTCGCGCCGGTCGGCAGCATGATCTGGGAGAACATGATGCCTTGATCCTCATCGGGCACGTAGGCAGTGGGCATGCGGCGAAAGAGCACCGTCACAACAACCACGATCACGACGTAGATGAAGAGGTAGCGGAATTTCCTGCCGAAGGACCGCTCGACCACCCGGACGTAGGCGTCTCGCGTCCGGAAGAAGACGCGGTCGAACCAGGAAAAGAAGGGGCGAAGGAAGAAGATCGCGTTCTCGGCCGGTTCGTGTCCCGCCCTGACCGGCTTGAGCAGCGAGGCACAGAGAACCGGCGTCAGGATCAACGCCACCACCACCGACAGGAGCATCGAGGCGATGATGGTCACGGAGAACTGGCGGTAGATGACGCCGGTCGAGCCGCCGAAAAAGGCCATCGGGCCGAACACGGCGGAAAGCACCAGGCCGATGCCGATCAGGGCGCTGGTGATCTGCTCCATCGACTTGGCGGTGGCCTGGCGGGGCGAGAGGCCCTCCTCGCTCATGATCCGCTCCACGTTCTCCACCACCACGATGGCGTCGTCGACCAGCAGGCCTATCGACAGGACCATGGCGAACATGGTCAGCATGTTGATCGAATAGCCGAAAAGCCCGAGCACCCCGAACGTGCCCAGCAGCACCACCGGCACCGCGATGGTCGGAATCAGCGTGGCCCGGAAGTTGCCCATGAACAGCCACATGATCAGGAACACCAGCACGATCGCCTCGAAGAGAGTCTTGACCACCTCGTGGATCGCCACCTTGACGAAGGGCGTGGTGTCGTACGGATAGACGACTTTCATGCCCGGCGGAAAATAGCGGCCCATCTCCTCCATCTTCGCCTTGACCGCGTCGGCGGTGTCCAGGGCGTTGGCGCCCGCCGCCTGCCGGATGGCCATGCCGGCGGAGGGCCGGCCGTTGTGAAACGCCTCGATGTCGTACGACTCGGCGCCCAGTTCGGCACGTCCCACGTCGCGGATCCGCACGACCGAGCCGTCGGAGTTGATGCGAAGCGGAATCGCCGCGAACTCGTCGGGGGTCTTGAGCATGCTCTGGACGACGATTGAGGCGTTGAGCCGCTGGCCCTCAACCGCCGGCGCGCCGCCGAACTGGCCGGCGGAGACTTCCACGTTGTACGACCGCAGGGCAAGGATCACGTCCTCAACCGTCAGGTGATAATCGACCAGCTGATCGGGGTTCAGCCAGATGCGCATGGCGTACTGAGTCCCGAAGCTCTCCACCTCGCCCACGCCGGGCACCCGCGCCAGCACCTTTTCGAGATTGGACTGGGCGAAGTCCCGCAGGTCGTTGCCGTCCATGCTGCCGTCTTCCGAAATCAGACCCACGACGATCAGGTAGTTTCGCGTGGCCTTGCCGACGGTGACCCCCTGCCGCTGGACGACCTCGGGCAGGCTCGCCAGGGCGAGTTGGAGCTTGTTCTGCACCTTGGCCCAGGCCAGGTCCGGATCGGTGCCCGGGGCGAAGGTCAGCTCGACGCGCGACGAGCCCGACGAATCGCTGGTGGCGGAAAGGTAGAGCATCTTGTCCAGACCGGTCATCTTCTGCTCGATGATCTGGGTCACGCTGTTCTCGACGGTCTCGGACGAGGCGCCGGGATAGAAGGCCTGGATGTAGATCGACGGCGGAGCGATCGGCGGATACTGCGAAATGGGCAGGTTGTAGATGGCCAAGCCGCCCGCCAGCATGATGATGATGGCGATGACCCAGGCGAACACCGGTCGATCCAGAAAGTACTTCGATAGCATCGGAAACTCCGTCTAGCTCTTGGCGGCGGGTTGGCTGGTCGATTGAGCCTTGGGGCCTTCGCCCCCCTCAGCGGCCAGAGGGACCGCCTTGACGGCGCTTCCGGGCCGCACCTTCTGAAGGCCTTCGACGATCACCCGATCGCCCGGCGCCAGACCCGAGGTGACGAGCCACGTATCGCCGATCGCCCGGTCAACCGTGATCATCTGCTGGCGGGCCTTGCCTTCGGCGTCCACGACCATCGCCTGCGGATTGCCCTTGTGATCGCGTGAGACGCCCTGCTGAGGGGCCAGGATCGCCTGCTCGACGACCCCTTCCTCGATGACGACCCGCACGTACATGCCGGGCAGCAAAACGTGGTCCGGGTTCGGAAAGACCATCCGGAGAATGAACGACCCGGTACTCGGATCGACGGTGGCTTCGGAGAATTTCAACGTTCCTTCCAACGGATACGGCGTGCCGTCCTCCAACCGCAGCCTCACCCGCGCCTGGTCCGCGCCGCCGCTCTTGATCCGGCCGGCCGCCATGTTCTGTTTCAGGCGCAGCAGATTGGCGCTGGACTGCGAGGCGTCCACGTAGATCGGATCGAGCTGCTGAATGATCGCCAGAGGCACCGGCTGGTGCGCCGAGACCAGGGCGCCGACAGTGACGCTGGAGCGGCCGATTCGCCCGCTGATCGGAGCGGTGACGCGCGTGTAGCCCAGGTTGATTTGGGCGGCCTGAACCGCCGCCTGGCCGTACTCGATGTCGGCCTTGACCTGGTTGAGCGCCGCGACCGCTTCGTCATAGGCCTGCCGGCTGATCGCCTTGGCGGCCACCGCCTCCTCGAAACGGGTCACCTTCGACTGGATCGGCGGCAGGTTCGCCTCGGACCGGGACAGGGCCGCGACGGCGTTGTCGTACGCCGCCTGGTAGAGCGCCGGATCGATCCGGTAGAGCATGTCGCCCTCGTTGACGTCGGCCCCTTCGGTGAACAGGCGCTCCTGAATGATGCCGCCGACCTGCGGGCGCACCTCGGCGATCAGGTGGGCCGCCGTTCTCGCGGGCAGCTCCGCGCTCAGCACCACGCGCTGCGGCTCCACCGTCACCACCGCCACCTCGGGCAAAGCGGCCTGGGCCGGCGGCGCGTCGCCGCTTGTCCTGTCGCAGCCGGTCAATGCCAATCCGGCGGCGAACACGCCGACGGCGGCAATCCGTCTGATCCTGTTGTCGATCTGCATACCATCCTCTGCTTGAAATGACATTCGTCGTAGTTTCCGGTCAGGTAACGGCCATCGTCACTCGGCTTCGCCAGCGGCCTCCGGCGGATTCTCCCACGGCAGCGCGTTCTTGCCGCCGGTGAAGAAGAACTCCACCGGGTCGCTGAGCGGAGCGGGAGTCTCCAGATACTCCTGCTGCGGGTTGGCCTGCGGCGACCAGCCGCCGCCCAACGCCTTGTAGAGAGACACCAGGTTGATCGCCACCTGGCCCGTGCTCCGGGCCAGCGTGTTCTCCAGGTTCACCAGCGATCGCTGGCTGTCCAGGACGTTCTGGAAGTCGGTCAGGCCGTTGCGATAGAGTGTCTCGGCGAGTTTCACGGATTCCTCAGCCGCCTCCGTCGCCCGCCGCAGCGCGTCGTGCCGGTCCCGCTCTCGCTGATAGGCCACCATCGAGCTCTCGACCTCCTGGAGGGCCGCCAGCAGCGTACGCTCGTAGAGAACGTACGATTGGTACGTCACCGCCTCCTGGGCGGCGATCCGATTGAGGTTCCGCAGGCCGTCGAAGATGTTCCACCGAAACGACGGCCCGAACCCGTAGGTGACGCTGCGGGCGTCGAGCGTGTGGGCGAAGTCGGTCGATTCATATCCGAGAGTTCCCGAGAGCGTGAACTTCGGATACAGTTCCGCTGTGGCGACGCCAATTCCGGCGACCTGAGCCGCGAGACCGCGTTCCGCAGCCCGCAGGTCGGGACGTCGCCGCAGGATGTCAGCCGGAACACCCGCCAGCACCTCCGCCGGCGGCTGCGGGATGGGACTCTCGGCGGCGAACTCCTCCCAGAGGGCCGACGGTTCCTGGCCGATCAGCACGCTGAGGCGATAGATGCTGATGGCCAGGGCGCTCTGAAGTTGCGGGAGCTGCGACTGCGTCGTGGCCAGGTTGGTACGGGCCTGTTGGACGTCAAGCTGCGTCGCCAGTTCCAGATCCAGCATCGTTTGGGTCAGTGCGAGCGTCTGTTCCTGAAGGTCGATGTTCCGCGCGGTGGCCTCGACCTGGCGTTGCAGCGTTCGAACCTCCACATAGGTGGTTGCGACCTCAGCCAGCAGCGTCACCAGGGTGTCGCGATAGTCCTCGACGGAAGCCTCGAGCGCCGCGTCGGCGGACTGGACGTTCCGCCGAATGCCGCCGAACACGTCGATCTCCCACGAGGCGTCAAAACCGGCCGCGTGAAGGTTGACTTCGTCGGTTTCCGGCAGCTTCGACGGGCTGGGGATCAGCCCGATCAGGCCGCTGGCGACCGGACCGGTGATGCCCGTGGCGCCCGGCGCGATCGCGCCAAAGCCGGTTCCGAGGGCGCTGCCGGCAATGCCGCGTCCCACCGTCTCAGCGAAGACCTCGCCCTTTCCAGGCGCTGAAGGAAAAGCCGTGGGCCCGTTGGCGCTGCTCTTGGACCGCTGGGAAGTCCCCTGCCCGCCCAGAACCGGCAGCAGTTCGCCCGCCGCCACGCCCCGTAAGGCCCGCGCTTCGCGAATTCGCAGCACAGCGAGTCGCAGATCGAGATTGCCTGTCGCAGCCCGCTCGATCAGCTCCGTGAGCTTCGGATCCTCAAAGACCTCCCACCACCGCTGAACGTTCGCGTCACCCTCCGCCAACCCCTCCGCCGCCGGCGGATGCCACCGATCGGGAAGTTGCAACTCCGGTGCGCGGTAATCCGGTCCGACCGCACAGCCGGCGACGGCAAGAAACAGAACCGACATCGCCGCCCACGGCCGCAACCTGACGAGGCTGACACGCAACGCGTTTGAGGCGGCGGGAAGTTGGATTCGGGGGTCACTCATTGTCTTTCAGTACTCGCTGCTCCGTAAGGTGTGATGTCCTGCCGCCCTGGTTCAGACGACCTCCGCCGGCAGTCCCAGGGCGCGGATCGCGTCATCGGTAAGCCGCCGTTCCAGTCTGGCCAGGTAGTCCTGCGGAAAAGTCTGGGTTCCTAACCGGTCGAGAAGTATTTCACAATGATCGGCGTGAAACACCACGGGACCGAACAGCATGTGCGTCCAGAGGCTGACCTCGTGCATCGTCCACTCGGGCCTTATCCGCAATATAAATCGCGTGATCGCCTCGAAGTGAGGGTCCAGCACCTGCTCGCGAAGAAAGCTGCGGAGCGGGCCGGCGTGTTGCGCCACCTGATACAGCACACGAGAGCGCCAGCGCGGCCGCTCCGGCGAAAAGATCGCCTGCATCACGTGCCGAACGATCGTCTGGACCGCCTGAGCCCGCGATGGGGCGTCGTCCAGATGGCGCTCGCACTCCTCGATCACCGCCGGCAGCGAGGCGGCCGCGTTCGTCTGAAAAGCGAACCGTAGCATCTCTTTGAGCAGACCTTCCTTGCCGCCGAAGTGGTAGTGGATTGTGCCGATGTTCGCTCCGGCCCGCTGGGCGATCGCCCGTGTGGAGACCTCACCCACACCGCGCTCGGCGATCAACTCACCGGCCGCGTGGATGAGGGCTTGGCGGGTCTCATCGCTTGTCGAATAGGTGCCCATCGGATTCCGGAGCTTTCCTCTCTATCAACCAGAGTCCGCGAATTATAATCAGTCGACCAAAATTGGTCAAGTGTACAAATCTCAAACTTCCCGATTTTTTGAGGAGGGTGTGGGCAGGGGGATTGGGGCAAAGAGATCTCCCTATGTCTGACGATCAGAAGGATGTGTATGCGTTCCTTCAAATCGTTATGACATAAGGAGATATGTCATGGTCAAGCAGGAGGCTTTGATGGAGTCGTTATCGGCGAATCTGCATGGGTTTCTCGACGAAATCAACGGGAGCCTGTCGGTTCCGGAGAAGAAGTTTCTCCGGGACGGGTTCGTGGGGCTGGTTCGGGCCGGTCATCCGATCGTCTGTCCGATGGCCAGGGAGGTTCCGAACCAACGGTGCCGGTACGCCAGTCGGGTCAAGCGGCTGGACCTTCACTTGACCGCCGCGACCGATTTCGACGAGCGGGTCGCCAAGACGCTTCCGAACGTCTGGCGGCCGCTGATGACCGACGATACGCCGTTGATCCTGGACCTCTCGGACCTGGCCAAGCCGCTGGCGACGAAGATGGATCATCTGGCCACGGTGCGGGACGGCAGCACCGGGGCGTTGGTCAACGGGTATGGGAGAAACATCTGCGGTTGGCCGAACGGCTGATCGACTACGCCCAGGTCCTTCCCGACCGGGTCGATTTCATGTTGTACCGCCTGCTCACCGGCCTGACGCACATCCTCAACGCCTGTTTCCACTTGCGGAGGGACTTACTATGACATCACTTACGAAAAAACCGGGAAGTTTGAGTACAGATCTATCCAGAGCCTCTCGCGGTAGAAATCACCCCCAATACCACCCTGATTAGAAATCATTATAACATAATTACTTATATCCACAGTCTGGAGCAATGACGGCGGCTGGGCCGGGCAGGACCAAAAAACAAGCGGCCAAGCCCGACTGCCGAAACTTGCGCTTGCGGCACTGACAGGTTTCGGATAGTAATACCCGTCGCGGCGACGGCAACAAGCGGCTTCGCCCCCGATATGATCAAAACTACTATGTTAAAATAGATAGTTATAAATGCGGAGGCTGACAGTGAGGCAAGAAGAGACAGGCAAGTGCAGACAGCCATGGTCGAACCGGCTGAGGCGAACGGCCTCTTTCGGGCCGGTCTCGCACGAGGTGACGCCCGTCGTCTTCAACGACCGTCTCTACCGGGTGGAAAACCACCCGCGGTTTCTCGACTTCCCGACGGACGATCCGACCTATCGCTTTCACGAGGATGAGATTCGAATCCGCGACGTGGAGACGGATGCCATCGTCAGCGTGCCGCTGCGCAACCACTACTTCGGCGAGGGCTTCCTCCACCAGGGACGGCTGTACGTCTACGCCGGCGACTACGGAACGGATCTGCCGTGGCGTCAACACAAGAAGATCAACATGGTCTGCTCCGATGACCTCGTGCATTGGTCCGACCCGCTGACCGTGCTCGAGTCGGAGCGGGATGAGCTGCTCTTTAACGTCGCGATCTGCCGGGCCCCGGATCGCTTCGTCATGCTCTACGAAACCGATGATTCCCGCTGGCCGCCGTTCACCTTCAAGTATTGTGAATCCGAAGACCTGATCCACTGGCGGCGGATTCCCAATGCGTTCTACGGGACGGATAAGTACGTGGGCGGTCCGGCCCTGTACTACGCCGACGGCTGGTATTACACGCTCTACCTCCAAGCCCGTTCCAACGGGCACTACGAGAACTGCATCACCCGATCGCGCGACCTCGTTCGCTGGGAGGACGCGCCGGAAGGACGCGCGGTACTGCCCGTCGACCCGACGCATGCTCCGGATCCGGGACACCCGGAAGTCCGCGAACTCAGCGCATCCGACGCGGAGCTGTGCTTCTGGCGAGGCAAGACCATCCTGTACTTCCACAGCGGCAATCAGCAGGGCGTCGCGGGACTCGAGATGGCGGAATTCGACGGACCGCCGAACGAACTGCTGGCGCACTACTTCGAGTGATCAGGCCGCACGCCCCGCCGGTCCCGAACGACGAGTGATTCGTCGGCGACCAATGGCGATGATCAGCCCGATCGCGGGGATCGTCATTGCCGCTGCGGCTTGTATCGGATGAACCACCGTCAGCACCACCGGGGTCAGGGCCGCCCGCACCGCGGTCCGCCACTGCGGATCGACGGCGATGACCGTCGCCACAGGCGGCGAGAGGCGATAGTAGGTTCGCACGAACCATCGACCGGGAGCGTTAGTCACCAAGTGCTTGTCGCGGAAGTCGCGCAGCGTCGCCACGTGGGGCTCCAGTTCGCTGCCATAGGCGGCGGTGGCGATGAAGCATCCGCCGGAGATCGGCGGCGTGATCGACTCCTCGCCGAACACGGCCTTGACGCTCTTGTCGCCGTCCATGGTGATCTGCGCCGCGCAGTCCGTGCCGGCGCAGTCGCCCTCCCACCGCAGGAATATCCATCCGTCAGCGGGCGTCGCCGTCAGGGCCACGACCGTCCCTTTGGAGTACGTGCCGCTGCTCTTATCGACCTGGCCCTGGCCCTCGATCGTTACGGTCAGCGTGCACAGGCTGGAGGCCTCCATGAAAACCGCCCGAACCGTCTTGTCGCCGTCCATGGTGATCGCCGCCGGGTTGGTCGATCCCGAAAGATCGCCCTCCCAGTGGTCGAAAACCCATCCCTCCGACGCGACGGCCCGCACCTGCACCTCGGTCCCGGCGTCGTAGCTCCGGGATGACGGCGTGACCGAGCCGAGACCCGTGACGCCGACGCTGAGGGTGTAACGCGGCGTCTCCTCCTCGACGAAAACGGCGGTGATCGTCTTGTTGGCGTTCATGGTCACCGTGGATGGGTTGGCGTCGCTGCTCAGGTCGCCGACCCATCGGCTGAACCGCCAGCCGGCGTCGGCGGTGGCCGTCAACTCCACCTGCGCGCCCGCCGCGTAGACTCCGCCCGCCGGATCGACCGAACCGTCGCCGTGGGTGCGTACCGTCAGGACGTACTGCGCGATTGAAACCGGCACAAAGACCGCCTTGACGGTATAGTCGCCGCTCATGGCGATCGTCAGCGGATTGGCCGATCCAGAAAAATCCCCCTCCCAGTGGTCAAACTGCCAGCCGGAATCCGCAGTGGCGGTCAGCTCGACCTGCGCGCCGACGTCAAAGGTCCCGCCGTTCGGATCGACTGAACCTTCCCCCTCGATCTGGACCGTCAACCGGTATCCGCTGGGCGGCTCGGGAGCGGTCACAAACACCGCGATCACGCTCTTGTCGTCATCCATCACGATCGTGGCGGGATTGTCCGAGCCCGATAGGTCGCCGCCCCAGTGGTCGAAGACCCAGCCGTCGGCCGGTTCGGCGTTCAGCTCGACCTCCACGTTCGCATCGTACGTTCCGCCGTTCGGATCGACCGAACCCTGACCCTGAACCTGCACGCTGAGGGTGTACTCAGCCTCCTCAAAGACCGCCTGCACGCTCCTGTCGCCCGTCACGTTGAGGCTGACGGGCGATGAGGCGCCGCTCACGTCGCCCTGCCACTCCACGAACCGGTAGCCGATCCCCGGCACGGCGGTCAGCGTGATGGGAATCCCGCGAAAGTACGTCCCGCTCCAGGTTCCCTCCGGATTGAGCATCCGGTTGACCTTGACCAGACCGGACCCAGCCGACGTGACGCTGAACGCGACCGTGGCCGTACCCGCCAGACCGAATTTGTTGACCACGTGACCGCGCACGTAGTCCGGCCGCACCGAGGCGAAATTGCGCAGGATGTTCACCTTGCTCTGCCAGAAGCCGACCGAGGGAATCCCCTGCGACCAACTCCCGCTCCACGGATTGGTCACGCCGCCCCACCGCCCGACGTGATCGCCCATCTCGCCGCTGATCAGGTCCGCGCGTTCGTCGATCATATCGGTCACGCGGTCCGGGTCGAACGTCACGTTCAGCAGGTCCGCCATCCGCCGGATGAACTCGTTGCGAAATTCACCGTTCTCAAGGAGGGTGGCGAACAGCTCGATCGACCACTCCGGATTCGACCAGTGAGGCACGTTTCGCGTCGAACAGTGGTCCAGCGTGTCGTGGGCCGGATCGTTGGCGGAAACCGAGTTCGAAGCGGGAAAGGCGAAGCCGAAGTCGGTGTCGAACAGCAGCCAGCGCCACTTGCCGTCCGTGGTGCGGGGCCGCCAGTACTTGATGTTGTTGCCCGGCCAATCCGTATTCGCGCAATAGATCTGCGACGCCTGGTAGTCGATGAAGTTCTCCACGTCCATGAGGGTCTTGACGTAGGTATAGCTCTGCGGCTGCGTCATGTCGTGGGTCCGGATGTAGGTCAACAGGGACTCGTAGTGGCTGGCGTCGCCTTCGATGACATCGAGATCCTCCTCCAGCATATCGACGTTGTCCGGATCAACGTCGTGGTGGTCGGCCAGATAGTGCTCGTTCATCTTCTCGCGGATGTTGTGAATACCCCAGTACACGCCGTTGACGTACACCGCCGCCGGACGAAACGCCTGGGCATCCACGTCCAGATCGGCGACCAGTCCGACCATGACGCCGTCGCGGATCAGGGTCGAGACCCAGTCGTCGCCGGAGTTCCGGAGCATCAACGCCTCGAACTCGTCGTGGTCCAGTTCCGGGAAGATCTGATAGTTGAACTCGCCGCGCCCGTAGTCCGATCGGGCAAACAGGGCCAGGCTCTTCTGCGGGCCAAGCCGCGTGGTCCCGCCGGCGATCTTCATGCCCGCGTCCTGGGCAAGCCCGACCGTCCCGTCCGGTTCGATCAGTTCGACGTGAACCGGCCGCTCCCAGTCCTGCCAGACGTTGCCGTCCTTGTACAACTGCGGATCGCCGGGATCGGGTCCCATGACGTAGATCCCGGTCTGGTCGTCCCAGAGGTGGTTGGGACTGGTCGAGAGCGAGACCACCGGCAGCGTCGAGGCGTCGGCGATCAGGAAGGTGTGCGTGACGGGCCGGCTGGGCAGGAAACCGTCCTGGAACGTCCGCGCCCGGACGGTCGTGGTGGAGGCGACGTTGATCGGACCGCTGTAGGCGTACGTCCGGTAGTAGCGGGTGGAGGTCGCGCTGGTGTCTTCGTCGCGATAGGTGTAGGCGGTCTGCGAGGCCCCGTCGGTCGGCTCGCTGCCGTCGAGCGTGTAGAATACCCTCGCGCCGCTGTCGGCGGTCAGTTGCAGCGAGACCGCGCCCGAATAGAACCCGCGGGTGTGCGAGAACTCCGGCGGATTGGCGAAACGAACGATGCCCGAATCATCGTTGGCGGAATTGGGCGAGGGCGTATCGTAGAAGAACCACTCGTCGCCCCCGTCGGGATACCGGCCGTAGGAGACGTCGACGGTCTGGGCCCCATAGGTGACGCTGTCGATCTCGGTGACTCCATCCGCAGCGAAAAGGCCGATGTCCTCGCCGTCTCCGCTAAGCTGCATATCGAGGTGCAGGATCCCGTCCTCGCTGTCATCGTCAAACCAGAAGATCAGGTATTCACCCGCCTGGATCGTTGTGCGGGCGGCGTCGGCTGCGGAAATCTGGCACTTGGTCGGCTCGGCCAGATCGTCCGTCAGGTACATGCCCGCCAGGTTGACCGCCTCGGAACCGGCGTTGTAGATCTCCACCCAGTCATCATAGTCGCCGGTGTCGTCGGCCAGGGTCGAACTGTTGACCGCCATGAACTCGTTGATAAAGAGATCCTGGGCCGCCACCGATCCGACCAACAGGACCACCGCCAGCAATCCTCGAAGCAGAGTCCCGATCACACACATGTTGTACTCCTATTCTAAGCAACATGACTTATACAAGCCGTCGGCGCCAGCGGTTCGAACCGCCGAAGGCAGACCACCTATGAATGTACCGTATCCAGGGTCAGATGCATTCATCACTCACACCGGTGCGTCTGGCGATAGCAGGCGTGCACAGTCTGGCAGCGATGCTACATGGCCGGCCGCAGCCTTTTGAAGTTGTCCTTACTCTTATCCAGTATTACTAATCCGCCGAACTCTTCGCGATACCCCCGTTCGACCGCGTCCAGCGGCCTTGGCGCCGACTGTCCTGACGTGGGCCCATAAGAATATAACGCCACATGGGGGAGCAAAGTTTCAAACCAAGCTCAAGCCAATCTCGTCGCGCCCAAGCCCCTCACCGCCGATGCCACTGAGGCGCGGCTCAAAGCCCACGGACCCCGACAGCCCGGGTTTCTGACCAAGGCGCTCGGGAGTGTCGCCTTGCGCCATTGATCTTTGAATGCCAACAGGACTGCCAGACAGACTTGTCAGTCCCGCCTGAAACTCACTCCCCTGGTCGTCACCTCTCGCCAACCGGGCAGCAAGAGGCACCCAAACACGATCAGCCCGATCAGCGCCATGCCCAGTATGCCACAGGCCGAACCGGGCAGCTCAGCCGGCTCCGCGTCTTGTGGACAATCATCGAGAACCGCCGGCGCCTCGCCGAATACCTGCTTGTAGGCCTCCTCAAACGACATCACGATCCCAGCCGCCGCACCGTAGCCCTGACCGTAGTAGGCGGCCAGGATGCTCAAGTCGGCGAGGCTCACCGCCCCGTCGCCGGTGAAATCGCCATCGGCCCATGTCATACCGCTGACGGTGCCGTAGTGGGCCGCCAGAACGGACAGATCGCCGAGACTCACAGCACCATCAAGGTTCGCATCACCGGGCCAGAGGAACTCGTCGGCTCCGATGTCCACTCGACCGCCAACCATGCGGGGAAGGAAATCCATGTCAAGCTGATCGCCCGCGGCAAGGCCGGGATCGCCGGCGTCCCGGCAGGGCGAAGTCGAGGTCAGGTGGTAATCGTTGTCACCGAAGGTGTTGGGATCGTCGTCCGCGCCGTCGGCGTCGGCAAACAGCGGGTCCTGCCCGATGTTCCCGGTTCCACCCAACCCGCCCGTCCAGCCCTGAATGCAGCAGTAATCCACGGCAGGCGCACCGGTTCCGGCATAGATTTGAGCCGATTCGCTGGTACCGCCACTGCGGCTGTTGAGCCAGAGGATGGTACTGTTCAAAGACGGGCTGCTGGTGCCCGCGCAGTAGATACCACCACCGTCGGCACTGGTGAAGTTGCCATTGCCCGAGAGCGTACAACTGATCAGGACGGGATTGCTGTCAAAGTTGCAGATTCCGCCGCCGAAGTAAAAGGACATGTTGCCGATCAGGCGGCAGTTCGTCAAAACGGGACTGCCGCCCAAGTTGCAGACTCCACCGCCGTACATCGCCACGTTGTCGATGAGGATGCAGTGCCGAAGGCTGGGCGATCCAGCCGCGTTGAGGAGGCCGCCGCCCATGTTCTCGGTTGATCC
The DNA here is from genome assembly GCA_012729815.1 of Phycisphaerae bacterium. NCBI lineage: Bacteria > Pseudomonadati > Planctomycetota > Phycisphaerae > Phycisphaerae bacterium. The sequence goes on from JAAYCJ010000073.1 coordinate 27,513, forward strand.
AGTGGCGTTGCCGCCGGTGATGGTTACTCCGTCCAGGACAGCCGTATTGTCGGTGCCGCTGCCGACAACCACGTGATAGCTGTTGTCGGAATTGCTGCCGACAGCCCCGATGTCACCGCTCAGAACCGTCACGTTGTGATTCGGGCGGCGCTGAGACCGGTCCGTCTCCTGGCCGGAGAAGCCGCCATAGATGCTCAATCCGTTGAGCAACTGGAACGAGAGATCGCGACGGTTCGTTCCCTGGTCCGGCCGATACGTCCCGCCGGCAACCCAGATCTCGGCCACCACGCCGCCGGAACCCGCCGCGGCGGTCAGAGCGGCCTGCAGATCGTTGTAGGCGGTGGCCCACGTGTACCCGTCACCGCCGGCCGCGGCGGCCGAGTCGACCACAAGGATCGACGGCGGCGTCACTTCAAGTATCGCCGTCCGACTCGCCACCGTGCCGCACGCATTGCTGACGTAGCAGACCACGGCCGCACCCGTATCGGTGAGTTCCAGCCCGGTCAGGTGCAGCGACGCCGAGTCGCCGCCGACCTCCATGCCGTTCTTCTCCCACCGGTAGTGCAGCGTGCCGCTGCCGGCCGCCGTCACGCTAAACGTCGCGCCCTGCACCAGCGAGATGCTGGCATCCTGCGGCTGCTGGGTGATCTGCGGGCCGCATGCGGTCACGCTGTTGATCGCGCCGGGCGTGCCGTGTCCGGTCGAAGCGGCCCAGCTCGAGGCCGCGCCGTTGTCCGTGGCCGGGCAGATCAGTTCCAGCGTGGGCCCGGTTCCATCCGGCGCGGTCGGCCAGGGCGAGACGTCGCCGTAAGTCACCGTGTCGATCAGGTATCCGTCCGCGTCGTACAGGCTGATCTGTTCGCCGCCGTTACTGGCGTTGAACGTGAAATCGCCGATGTAATTCTCGACCTGCGGGAAGAAGCTGTGGAAGTACACCTGGTTGTTGCACAGCACCAGGTAGTCCCGCGGACCGATCGACGTGTGCGGCGGAAAGACGTAGACGTTATTCGGATCGGAGTCGGTGAACTGCCAGCCGGACAGATCGACCTCCCAGTCATTGGGATTGAACAGCTCGATCCAGTCCTGGGCGTCGAAATCAGCCGCCGAGTTGTAGTTGATCTCGTTGATGATGATCGGATTGGTGTTGCCGGCGTCGGCCACAAAATTGGCGGTCAGAGTCGCGGTTCCTGTCGGCGTCATCAGCATCGAAGGCCCGCCGCTGCATTCGGTCCAGTTGGCGAATCGATACCCGCGGTTGGGCATCGCCATGACCTTGATCGGCACGTCGAGGAAGTAGGTGCCCGCGCACGCCCCACTCGGTTCGGTCGGCAGGACCAGCCGGTTGACCTTGACCCGCCCAGCCTCGGCCGGCGAGACGTTGAAGGTGATCTCCGCGCTGCCGCTGAGACCGAAATGGCTGATCACGTGCTGCCGGACGTATGGCGCCCGGCTGGTGGCGAAGTCCATCTGCCGCTGAATCTCGTTTTCCCACTGGCTCATCGAGGGAATCCCCACCAGCCAGGGGTTGATCGTTCCACTCCAGGGGTTATAGACCCCGCCCCACCGTCCGATGTGGTCAAGCATCTCCGGCTCAAGCAGCGCCTGCTTCTCCGCGATCTCGGCGAGCACGCGGTCCGGACGGAACGTCACGTTCATGTGGTCGGCCATGTCGCGGATGAACCGCGTCTGGAAATCGCCGTTCTGCAGCAGCGTGCGGAAGAGCTCCGTGGACCACGGCTTGTTGGACCAGTGTGAGGACGTGGCCGTGGTCGCGTGCTCGATCATGTCGTACTGCTCGTAAAGGCCGGTCTCGACGACCCGCGAATTGGGCCGAGGCGAACAGAAGGCGTAGTCCGTGTCGATCAGCATCCACCGCCACCGGCCGTTGTCCACCCGCGGCCGCCAGTAGCGGGTGTTGCCGCTTGGCCAGTCGGTGTTCGCGATGTAGATCTCCGAAGCCATGTAATCGAGGTAGTTGTCAACCTCCATGAAGGTCCGGACATGCGCGAACGGCGCGGGATAGCGCAGGTCGTTGGCCCGGATGTAGTCCAGCAGCCCCTGGTAGTGCGTCGCGTCGCCCGCCGCCACGTCCATGTTGTCCACCAGGATGTCAACCTCGGTCGGCTCAATGTTGTAGTGCGACGCCACGTACTGGTCGTTGCGGCGCTCGCGGATGTTGATGATGCCGTAGTATTCGCCGTTCAGGTAGATGTGGGCCGGGCGATAGGCGTGCGTGTCCAGGTCCAGTTCGTCCACCAGACCCCAGGTCGTTAACGCATCCTGGAACAACGTATAGCTCCAGTCGTCGCCCGAACAGCGCAGCGTCAACCCCTCAAAGACGTCGATATCCCGGTCGGGAAACACCCGGTAGTCGATCTCGCCCGCTCCATACGCGCTGCGGGCGTAGAGGGCCATCGGTTTCTGCGGCCCAAGCCGGCTGATGTCGCCTCCGGTCTTGACGCCGATGCCCTGGCTGACGCCCAGCGTCCCATCCGGCTCAAAGAGTTCCAGGTACGCCGCCCGCTCCCAATCCTCCCACACGTTGGCCGAGCCGAACCGCGTCCCGGTGTACGGCGGCGGGCCCATCACGAAGATGCCGATCAGATCGTCCCAGAGGTTGGCGGGCGTCGAGGACAGGCTGATCACCGGCAGCGTCGGCGCGGCTTCCAGAATGAAAGTGCGGGTGACCGTCTGGCTGGGCATGTACCCCGGTCGGACCGCCTTGGCCCTGACCACCGTGGTGGAGCTGATCGCGATCGGTCCGCTGTATTGATAGGTGTCGTAATAGCGAGTCTCGGTGGACCCGCCGTAGTATTCTTCGTAGCGGTAGGTGTACGGGTTGTGCGAGGCCCCTTCCGTGGGCTCGCTGCCGTCGAGCGTGTAGTAGATGGTCGCGTTCGGGTCCGGCGAACTGAGTGTCAGCGAGAACGAACCGGCGCAGAATCCCGCCGCGTGCGAGAACACGGGCGACGAGGCATATCCCGGCGAGCCCGCCGTGGTGTTCGAGGCGCCGGGAGTGGCGTCGGCGAAGTAATACCAGGTGGCGCTGCCGTCGGGCTGGCGGCCCATCGACACGTCGGTGGACTGGACGTCGAAATTCAGGCTGTCGATCACGCTCGTCCCGTCCGCGGCCACCAGGCCGATGTCCTCGCCGTCGGCGCTGAGCTTCATGGCCACGTGCAGCGGGCCTTGGGTCGCCACGTCGTCAAACCAGATGATCAGAAAGCCGCCCGCTGGTATGGTGGTCGTCGCCGAGTACCCGGTTGGAATCTGGGCCTTGGTCAGGTCGGACAGGTCGTCGGTCACGTACATCCCGCCGATGTCCACGGCCGTGCCGCCCCCGTTGTAGATCTCGACCCAATCGTCGTACTCACCGTACTCGTCGTCGATCGTCGTGTCGTTGGTCGCCATGAACTCGTTGATGAACAGGAGTTGCCCTCGCGCGGGAACGGCGCTTGCCGCCCACACGCCCGCAGCCAACAGACCAATCAGTACCGCATTCCGCTTCACCGCACGCATGTCGTCTTCCCTTCCTTCACCTGTCCGCGTCCGCGTTCCCAGAACTCACCGTTCAGCGGGACCGGACCACCACCACTTCACCGGGAAACAATCGCATCTCATGAGGCACGGTCACGAGCACCGCCCGTCCCCATTCCGCCACCGCTGGGTTCCGCCACAGTTGCATCGGCTTGGTCTCAACCGCCGGCGCCAGCATCTGCACGGTCGAAAGCCCCATCCGCGTCGGATCCGCCCGCGTCACCAGTTCCACCCGCATCCCCTTCTCAGCCTCGTTGAACTCCCGATCGCTCAGGTAGGCCAGCACGGACGTCGGCTCCTTCGCCACCACCGACACCAGCGGATCGCCCGGCCGCACCGCCTCGCCGGCGCCGCGAAACACCGCGATGACCGTGCCGTCCATCGGCGAAGTCAGCACCAGCATCGCCCGTTCGACCGACAACTCAGCGACTCGCCGGTCCTGGACGGTGATCGCCTCGCGAAGCGGGGCCAGCGTCGTCTCAAGGCTCGGAACGGCCGGATGTTGCGCCTCGAAATCCGCCAGACGGCGCTGGGCGTCGGCCAGATCGTTCCTGGCCTGGACCAGGGCCGCTTCATCCTCCTCGATCCTCTTCCGCAACGAGGCATAAGGCGAGCGGACATCTTCCGGTTGGCCGGAAGCGGCGGCGTCGCTCGGCTGCGCGCTCTGCAAGACCTCCGCCTGCAGTTTCAGGTCCGCCAGCGCGATCCGGTCCGTCTCAATCTCGGTGGTCAGATCGAGCACCCGAAGACGGACGGTCTCGACGTCCGTGGCGAACCGGCGGCCCTCAGCCGTCCGGGCCAACTGCTGATTCTGAGCGTCGGCCTCGAGCCGGGCCTCCGTCGCCGCCAGTTCCGCCCGGAGCCGGGCGACCTCAGCCGAGGCGGTCGCCAAGGCGCTGCGAACCTGGTCGTCCTCCAGAACCGCCAATGTCTGGCCCTGACGAACCTCGTCGAACAGCCGAATCGGCATCAAACGCCCCCCCCCGTGCATACCGACGCGATCTGCCGGGTCTCGCTCTGGGCGATCCCGAGCGCCTGGAAGCGAACCCTCCGGCCAGAGCTCAGCCACACCACCATCGCCACCGCCGCCAACCAGACGATGATCGACACGCCGTGGCGGCGTCCCATCCGCTTGGCGTGATCCAGCCAGTAATTCACCGTTGCCATGACTTAAACCTCAAGGAGTTCTTCTTGCACGGTCAGGGCGATCTCCGAGATTCCCTCGACGGACTCCAGGGCCGAGACCAGGTCCTCGTTCCGCGAACGGTCGCGCACCATCAATTGATAGGCGTACTCCGCCGCCTGCGAACCCAGCACGTCCTGGACTGAAATCAGCGTGAAGTGGTTGCAGTATCGCTTCAGGACGTCCAGCAGCGGATGTCCCGGAGCCAACCCGCCTCGCAGGCGGAACCGCAGGTACGCGTTCAGCGGCTGGTGCGAGCCAAACGACGTCCAGTGCAGATAAATCGCGATCAAACACAACACGATCGTGCCCAAAACCGCCACCTCGTGCCGCTGGGCTCCCGCCGCCATCCCCACCACCAGCGCGCAGAACACGAACGCCATGTCGCGCGTGTCCTTCAGAATGTTCCGGAACCGGATGATCGCCAGCGCCCCCATCAACCCGAAGGCGGTGATGATGCTGTTGCCGATCACCGCCATCACCATCGCCACCACCACCGTGATCAGAATCAGCGACTGCACGAACGATCGCGAGTACGACAGACCGCTGTGAGTCATGTAGTAGACCCACGCGAAGACCTGACCGAGGACGAAGGCGAGGAGGAGTGATACCAGGACGTCCAGGGGAGAAACCCTCTCTCCGCCGACGCCGAAGTTCTCGAAGAATTGCAGTAGTCCGTCCATTTCGCCACTCCCGCGCGCACCGGGGCGCAAAAGCCCAGCAGCCGCGCCTGTTGTACACTGCTGACGTATTTGGCCACCGACCGCTGCATCAGGTCGAAGCGCCTGACCATGCCGTTGAGCCAAGCCGGATAGCGCCCGGTGAACTTGATCTCCAGAATCACCCCAGGCATCGTCACCCGCCGCCAACCCTCACCCGCCATCTGCAGCTCGGCCCGCTGGGTCACCTGCATCGACAGATCCCGGTCGAACGTGATCCGCACCGGATCGCCCGCGAGGCTCTCGAAGGCCTGCCGCATGTAGCGAACCCGAATCACCGGCTTGGCCTTGATCCGCTCCATGTAGAACAGGAACTGCTCCAGCTTTCGATCGGCCGGGGCATCGCCCGGCGACGCCTGAAGGTACTTCTCCAGGGCCCACGCCGGCACCCGGACCCGCGACTTGATCACCGCCCGATTCACCCGGCGCTTGATCTCGAAAAACCGCGGGTAGTCCAGATCGTCGGTGTAGCTGCGGACCCGCAGCTTCACCCGGTTCTTCTCCCCCGTCATCGTCTGGCGGCACAGCAGCAGATTGTCGGAATCCAGGTAGAGGCTGACGATCGGATAGGCCCCTCGCTCGTGTGACCGGGCGTGACGATCAAGCCGCATGAACGGACGCAGATATACCACCATGGCCGCGGCCTGCGCTTCGCTGATCAGGTACTTGATCTCGAAGCGAGACTCGATACTCCGAGGTCTCTGATTTTCCACAACTCCCAGCATCGACCCAATCTACAATTATGCAGAAAAATCAACTGGCACTTATCTTGCATCGCCTGCGTCCAAGAGCCACATCTGAATATCCAGACGAGTTGCCAATGGACCAGCCTACTAGGAATCCGGACCCGACCTCTGGCTTATACGGATGAAATGAATCCCTAAATCCCTTTTAACACCCGACGCAAGCCCTGTCAAGTCAACAAGGTTAATCCCGCTTCAAGGAATGACTTAGAATCGATCAGCCCTGCCAGGAACGCCGGGCGCGAAGGCCTGTGGCGCCCGCGACGTCGCTAGTGCTGGCTCGGGGCGGGCAAGGATGTCGGGTCCGAGGCGGCAGTCGAAGCACCGGAGAGCTGATCGGCCGCCATCCGTTTGAGGACCTCAGGATTGCGCCAGGCGTCGCCGATGAACCGGCCGTTCAGGAAGATCGCCGGAACCCCCTTGAAATCAAGAGATTTGGCGGTCTCAAGGTCGCCCGCCACCTTCTCCCGCACCTCTTGCGAGGTCCAGACTTCCACGAAGCGGTCTCGATCGAGCCCGATCTCCTCGGCGATCTGGAGATACGGACTCCGGTCCAGCTGCTTGTGCTGCTCGACCAGCGCCTGGTGATATTGCCAGAAAGCCTCGTCGCCCCCCAGGACGGCGGCGGCTTCCGCGGCGTAGGCGGCCCGGCATGCATACGGATGCAGGTTGCTCGATACCTGATCGTTGCACTCGCGGGCCAGGGGCCAATGCCGCACGATCACGACGATGTCCGCCGGCTGGGGATGCTCCTGGCGAAACCCGTCGATCGCCCGCCATGCATCAGTGCAGCTATCGCACTGGAAGTCTTTGTAAATAATAAACTTAATAGGCGCCTCGGGGTCGCCCAGGATGTGGTCGGCCGGCCTGATCGCCAGTTCCCGGGGCGCCTGCGAGGCAAACCGCCAGAGCTGGTACTCAGCGTCTTCGGCGATCTGCATGTAGCTCTGCTTGTACTGGACCATCATGGTGCCGGTCATGCCGGCAAACGCCCATCCCACCATGGCGACAAAGATCAGCCCCACCACCGCGGCCTTGGGGATGCACGTGCGGACCGACAGGCGGTAGCCCGACCGGTAACACCGCCATCCCGCTATCAGGCCCGCACCGATCAGCAGAAAATTGCACACGTGGACCAACAGGCACCACCCGCAGTTGCCGGGAAGCACCAGATACAAAATCCCGAGCAGAGCCACCGAAACAGTAAGCCCTACAGATAAAAATGCAACGAGAAGAATATTGAAGGCATCGTGGCCGAACACGATCAGCCAAATCGCCACAGATAAGAAGTAGAGCAGCCCGTAGAGCGACAAAGGCAATCCAAGAAACTTGCCGTACCGGCTGGCGAAAACGCCGCTGCAGCCGTAGCTCGAAAGGCCGTCGTCCCCGCAGAGCCACTGCCATTCCAGGGCGGGAATCTGCCCGGCGGTGGCGGCCATCATGGTCCAGCAGACGCCCACGCCCAGCAGCGCCAGCACGGCCATGACACACCAGTAACAGGTCAGCTTCGGACGATCCGGCACCGCAGCCTTTTCCAGCTCAGCCATTGCGCCTCCTTCTACTCACCGGAACAGCAAGCCCAGTATTATAGCGGCTGCGCGTCCGAAGGGAACGTCGGACCGGGAAATGATCCTGGTCAAGCCGGACGGAGATTCGAAGTCCATTGTCATCCGCGGCAAGGGAAGGTATAACACCAACCCGGATGCGGCCTCGATCGGCTGCAGAAGGAGTTCCGATAATGGACTCCCGATCGCCGCCCTTCAGGGCGCGCGAGGCGAGCTTCAGGGTCCGCACAGCAAGGATGGGAACGTCGAGTGGACGGTGAACCGGATCCGGCCAGAACGCCAGGACCGGGCACGGAAATGATGAATCCGATGGGGAGGCACGGTGGCGCATACGCGACTGATACTGGCTTCGGGATCGCCGAGGCGGCGGGAACTGCTGGCCGAGGCGGGCTACCGGTTCGAGGTGGTCCGCCCGGAGCTCGAGGAACCGGAACTGGACGAGGACCTGGGTCCGGAAGGGACGGCGGAGGCCCTGGCCTACTTCAAGGCCCGCGCGGCGGCCGACGCCGCCGATCCCAGCCAGGTCATCCTCGGCGCCGACACCGTGGTGGCCCTGGGCCGCCAGATCTTCGGCAAACCGCGCGACGCCGACCACGCCCGGACGATGCTGCGGCTGCTGTCGCACAATCGCCACCGGGTGATTACCGGAGTGGCCCTGCTGAAGGTGGATGACCGGCTGTTCCGGCGGATCGACCGCGAGATCACGCACATCACGATGAAGCCGATGAGCGAGGATCAGATCGAAGAGCACCTGCGAACGACCGACTGGCGCGACAAGGCCGGAGCGTACGCCGTCCAGGAGCAGGCCGACCGCTACGTCATGCGCTACGAGGGGAGTTTCACCAACATCGTGGGCCTGCCGATGGAACTGGTCAACCGAATACTGGCGGCGGAAGGAATCGTTCCGGAGCGATAGCATTCGAACGTTTCGGCGACGGCGGGAACGCTCCGGCGGCTACTGGGCCGGGACGGCGGCAGGCGCCAGGGATTCCTCAATCTTGGGGGCCGGCTCCTTGAGGATTTCCAGGAGGCGTTTGACCGGTTCGCTGAACGCCCGGCCCTTGCGGTAGATGATCCCGACCGGACGATGGAGTTCCTTTTCGGCGAACGGCTTGCCGACGATCGTGCCGATCTGCAGTTCTCTCACGATGGCCGGCTCGGGCAGGATGCTGATCCCAATGCCCGCTTCGACCCCGCGTTTCATGGTCTCGATGTTGTCCTGCTCCATGACGATCTTGACGGACACCTCATTGCGGCGGAGGATGCTCTCGATGAGCTTGCGGGTGGACTGGTCGCGCTCGAAGTGGATCATCGGCTGATCGTGCAGATCCTTGATGGCGACCTTCTTCTTCTGGGCCAGCGGGTTAGAGGGATGCATGGTCAGAACCAGGCGTTCGCGGCAAAGGTCGATCACGCCCATCCGGCGGTCTTCCTTCGGGCAGGCGACCATGCCGATGTCGGCCCGGTCTTCGAGCACGGCGTCGACGGCCTGGTTGGCCCGCATCGGCTCGATCCTCAGCCGGACGTTGGGATACCGCTGCAGGAAGTACCGCACGTACGGCTGAAGCAGGTAGAGCACGATGGAGGCGATGCCCGCGATGGTGACCGCTCCGGTGATCTCGTGGGCGAAGGCGGCAAGCTGGTTGTGGAGTTCCTCGTACTTCTCGTAAATCTGTTTGCAGCCCTGGTAACAGATATTGCCGGCATGGGTAAGGGCCAACGGCCGGCACGAACGGTCCACCAATTGCAGGCGGAGCTGGCTCTCGAGGGCCTTGACCTGCTGCGAGACGGCCGACTGGCTGATGTAGTTCATGGCCGCCGCCTTCGAGAAGCTCTTGGTCTCAACCAGGTCGCAGAAGATCTTGATCTGCTTCATGTCCATGTCAGATACTCCCGGTGTCCGGCAACTCCAACCATATATAATTACTAAAAGTTACAGAGACTTCCCAGGCACCACCAGAACGGATGATGTATATTATAAGAAGCTATTATATCACTTGTCAACACAGAAATAATCACTAATAGAGCCGCCAGGCGTGCCGCCGCCCCGCGAACTATTGACTTTGGCATCCTTGCCGGGTCCGATAAAATAGAACACTGGAGAAAGCTGGGCGGTATCCGACTGGTGAAAGTTGGTCCTTTCGGGCTTTCTATCCCTTCACAAAGACGTTCAGGTTGACGATAGGGACGGTATGCGGATTGTAGTGGAGCGAGGCGAAACATCGATTCTCGACAAGCGGTTTGCCGACCGGACGCTGTACGTGGGCCGCCAGGAGGCCTGCCAGATCCGGCTCGCTGCGGACGAGACCGTCAGCGGACGACACCTGATGATCCTTGAAGAGGAGGGCCGGTGGTACGTCGAACCGCTCCATGATCAGCTCCACCGGAGTTTTCTCAACGACAAACCCTTGCGCGGGCGGGAGACGCTGCGCGACCGCGACGTCCTGACGGTTGGCGAATACAAGATCAAAGTGTATCCCTCAAAGAAGGACAATGAACGGTTCATTCCGGTGGAGGTGGTCTACCGGAGCAAGTCGGAGATCGCGGAGACAGCTGAGCTGGACTACGAGGATCTGGACCTGGATCAGACGGCGGTGGTCAAGCAGCGGCACGACACGTTCAGCCTCTCAAAGGGCAGCTTTGACTACATCTCCTCATTCTCGTCGAAGGTGGCGTCCATCGCTGATCCACACGCGATCCTGGCGATGGCGGTCGACTCGCTGATCGAGGATTTCCAGGCCTCGTGCGTGTGGATCGGCCTGCGCACCGACGATGAAGGCAATCTGAACCTCTCGACGGGGCGGGACATGGCTGGGCGGGTGATCGATGCGCCGGCCCTGGCCCGACGCGCCCAGAAGGCGGTGGTCGAGTGCGGGCGGGCGGTGCTGTTCCCGGAGGCGAACCACAACGGGGAAAAGTCGGCCATCGCGGCCCCGCTGATGAACTCCAGCGGGGGCATGGGAATGGTCTACCTGGAAAACCAGGCGAACCGGGGCAAGTTCAATCCGAGCGACCTGGACTTCACGGTCTTCGTGGCTTCGGAGATGGCCACGGCGCTGGGAAGGGTGCTGTACGCCCAGTGGGTCCACTCGGAGGAGGTGCGATCGGCCGGCCAGGAGATGACCCGCAGGGTGCAGGCGCGGATTGTGCCGTGGCAACTGCCGCAGTGGTCCGGACTTCGGATGGCGGCACTGATGGAGAACGGCTCCGGGGTCTGCACGGACTTCTACGACGTGGTGCCCTGGAGCGACAAGCTGGCGATGGTGCTGATCGGACAGATCAGCGGCGACGAACCGGACTCAGCGGTGCTGATGGGAGAGCTGTCAGCCGGCTTTCGGATCGGAGCGGTCCATCAGGACGCGCCGGCGGTGCTGACGCGGCAGTTGAGCTGGATGCTGTTCTCGACCCGCAACGATCCCCGGCGGGTGAACCTGGGAGTCTTGAGCCTCGTTCCGCAGACCGGCGAATTCCACCTCGTCCACGTGGGCCAGGTGCGGGCGTACGTGATCGACGGTGAGGGCGACGGCAAGCGGCTGGAGTCGCCGAACGAACAACTGGTGGGCGAGGCGCGAAAATCAAAGTACGAATCGGTTTCGGGAAAGCTGGAGGAGGGGCAGGCCCTGGCCCTGTGCACGGGCGGATTATTCTCCCTGGCGTCCTCGGACGGACGGCTGTTCCAGGAGAGCCAGTTGCTGGACCTGCTGAGCGACTCGCAGCGGGAGTCGCCCAGCACGGTGCTGGGTGAACTGGCGAGCGAGCTGTCGGCGTTTTTATCGGGCGAGCGTCCGAGTCAGGACGTGACGGTGCTGCTGTTTCGACGTTCGGCGGACTAGCGGCTTATTACCGGACGCGGCAACCGTCGAAGCACCCTCGCAAGCCAAGTCGGGGGGCAAATCGGTCGATACTCCCTTATGAGAAGCGGAACGGTCTGCCGGTACGTTGGGAAACGGCGTGCGGGCAGGCGGACTGAATGAGGGACGCATCGAGATGGATATCGCGACACTGATCGGCGTGATCGTCGCCGCAGGCGGCATCCTGTGGGCAATGTACGAGTCGACCCACGGGGACATTGGAGCGTTCTTCTCGACCGAGGGCGTGGTGGTCGTGCTGTGCGGGTCGTTCGCAGCCGGCTGCATGGCCATGCCGCTGCGGACGGTCCTGGACACGTTCGGCATTCTCAAGAAATGGCTGCTGGTCAAAGAACTGCCCATGGACAAGCTGGTCAAGCAGTTGGTCAGCTACGCGGAGGTGGCGAGGCGCGACGGCATGCTGGCCCTGGAGGATGCGATCAAGCAGCAGCAGGACCCGTTCCTCAAGAAGGGCCTCCAGTTGGCGATCGACGGAACCGACCCGGAGATCATCCAGCAGACCCTGGAGATCGAGGTCCAGACACTCGCCGAACGACACAAACAGGGCAAGCGGTTCTTCGAGGTGGTCGGCGCGTTCGGCCCGGGATTCGGACTGTGCGCAACGTTGATCGGACAGATCGCGATGTTCCGCAATCTGGGCGGCGACATCGGGGCGATCGGCGGGGGACTGGCGATGGCCATGTGCGCCACGCTGTACGGCACGATCATCTGTAACGCAATCTGCGGACCGATCGCCAACAAGTTGGGCATTCGTTCATCCGAGGAGCAACTCCTCAAGGAGATGACGCTGGTGGGCATCATGAGCATCCAGGCGGGTGACAACCCGAACGTGGTGGAGATGAAGCTCCACTCGTTCCTGTCCGACCGGCAGCGCAAGTCGCTGGAAAAGCGACGCTAGACTAGAAGGAGCGGCTCGGAATGTCCGGACACAACAGCAAGAAAAAAGGCGGAGGCGAGCACGAAGAGGCCGGCGAAAGCGCACCGTTGTGGATGATCAGTTTCGCCGACCTGGTCGTGCTGCTGATGAGCTTCTTCGTGATCATCTCGGTGGGCAATACCCGCAGCGTGGAGTACGATCCGGAGTTCGCCCAGATCATCGCCGCCATCAAGAAGGCCTTCGGATATATTCCTCCCGCCGACTCGACCGATCCGGTGGACCTGGCGATCCTGCACGGCTTCATCAAGATGCAGAAGCAGAGAAAAGGGCCCGGAGGCGGCACGAACGACGGCAACGCCGGCGAGTCGCGGACCCGGGTGGAAGGCGTCGAGGGACGCTTCTCGGAAGTGACCACGGTCCGCGAGGGCAAACTCCTGACGGTCGGCGGTGCCATCCCCTTCGACAAGGAGTCCTCCGATCTGACGCCGGACTCGGTGCCGATCTTGGTGGACATCGCCCGCAAGATCGGCGGCCATACCAATGTGTTCATGGTCAAAGGCCACACCTCGCGGGACGAGGAGTACCACCTGCGCGGCAGCGGGCAGAACCTCTCGTTCGAGCGGGCCAAGGCGGTGTTCGACCGGCTCATCGCCCTGGGCGTGGAACGCGAATCGCTGCGGGTGGAAATCTGCTGGGACACCGAACCGCTGAAGGAAGGCACGTACAGCGAAATGGCCCTGGCGGCGAACCGGCGGGTCGAGGTGGTCGCCACCGAATCGCTGGTCTCCGACTTCGCGGGCCAGCGGACCGACGCCGCGCCGCGAGGCGAACAGATGCTCACGGGACGGGAAGCGGAAACCACGGCGGAGGCACACCAGGAAGCACAGCCGCCGGCCGAGACGGAGCACCCGGCCGCAACGCCGGCCGCCGGCGGCCACTAGCCGGATCAGACCACGTTCATCACCTGCTCTTTGATCCGGTCGATGTGGCCCTTGATGGCCACCACGTGCTGGGCGATTTCCGCATCGTTGGCCTTCGACCCGATCGTGTTGGTCTCTCGCAGCATTTCCTGCGCGAGGAACTCGAGCTTGCGGCCCGCGTTGGCCTCCTTGTCCATGACGTTCTGGAACTGGAGAAGGTGCGAGTCCAGCCGTGACGTCTCCTCGTTGATGTCCGCCCGTTCGGCGAAAATGGCCACCTCGCGGGCCAGATCCTCCTCGCGGAGTTGGATCTCGACCTCGGAGAGCAGGTTCCGAACGCGGTTGCGGAGCCGCTCGGCATAGTCGCGAACAACCACCGGAGCCCGCGAACGGATAACCTGAAGGTTCTCGCGAATCCGGGCGCAGTGGCTCAGCAGATCCGCCTGAATGGACCGCCCTTCCTCCAGGCGCATCGCCTGAAGCTGGTCAAGGGCCTGATCGGTAAGGCCCTTCAGGAGTTCCCAAGTCTTCTCCATCTCTTCAGGATCGAGTTCGGGCATCTGGCAGACGCCCGGCAGCGCGAGCAGACCGGCCAGGTCGATGCGGACCGAGCTCTGGGCGCCGGCGAGTTTCATGGCCCCCTGCAGGGCCTGGATGTATCCCTGAATGGCCCCGGTGTTGACGTCCCAGGCGGCGTTCTCGGAAACGTCGCGAAGACGCAGCACGTAGACAACCGAACCGCGGATGAGCCGCTCGCGGAGGAGCTGCTCGAGCCTGGGCTCATGGCTGCCCAGGGCTTCGGGAAGCTTGATGACGGACTTGAAGAACTTGCCGTTGAGCGACTTGACCTCCAGCGAGTAGGTGGCGCTGTCGCGGGTGGCGGAGGCCTGTCCAAATCCTGTCATCGATGCCAGCATGGGTGTGGTCCGTGGATAGCAAAGCCGCTATTCGAGCGGCAGGTCGGAGGGCGCCTCCTGGGTGGCCGGGACGGCGATCTCGGGTTGGCCCGAGGTCGGCGATTCGTATTTCTGAGGCACGTAGACGCGAACCAGGAAGACGGCCATCAGCAGATAAACCGCGGTGCCGATGATGGTGGCGACAGTGAAAACGTCGCCGGTCTTCCCGCCGAAGGCGGACTGACCGCCCGCTCCGCCGAACGCTCCGGAGAGGCCGCCGCCCCTGCCCCGCTGAAGCAGGATGATAATCATCAGCAGAAGACAGACGATACAGAATAGAATGGCCAGAAGTGTCGCCCACATGGATTACTCTTCCTTACTTATTAACGCGACTACCGTCGAAACGGGTTATTATAGCCGACGGCTAAGGGAAATGGCAACCGAATTGACGGTCAAAGTCCCTTGGCCTGCGCCGTGGCCCGGATGATGCCCAGGAAGTCGGCGGCCTTGAGGCTGGCCCCGCCCACCAGGGCCCCGTCGATGTCCGTTTGGGCCATCAGCTCACCGGCGTTGGAGGGTTTGACGCTGCCGCCGTACTGGATGCGGACGCTCTGGGCAAACTGGGGGCCGAACTTCTGGGTGAGCCAGCCGCGAATGAAGCGGTGAACGTCCTGGGCCTGATCCGGCGTGGCGTTGCGGCCGGTGCCGATGGCCCAGACCGGCTCGTAGGCGATCACCAGGTTGCCCAGTTGGGCGGCGGAAAGGTCGCCGAGCCCACCGGCAAGCTGCTCCTGGACGACCTTCTCGGTCCGGCCCGCGTCGCGCTGCTCGATCGTCTCGCCGACGCATAGAATAGGCTTAAGTCCCGAATTAATAACGGCTTGCAGCTTTCTGTGGATCAACTGGTCGGTCTCGCCGATCACGTGGCGGCGCTCCGAGTGGCCGAGGATGACGTATTCGCAGCAGACGTCCTGAAGCATCTGGCACGAGATCTCGCCGGTGAAGGCCCCATTGGACTCGAAGTAGACATCCTGGGCCCCGAGGCGGATCTCCGCGTCGCCGATGGCCACCGCCACCGAGGTCAGATAGACGAAAGGCGGACAGACGCCGACCTCGACCGCGTTGGATTTCAGCTCTTCGGCCAGTTCGCGAACGAGCTTGACGGCCTCAGCCTGGTTCAGGTTCATCTTCCAGTTGCCGGCGACAAAGGGTCTGCGCATCGGATTTCTCCTCAAAAGCTCTTGCAATAGGCCGCTTTCCGGGCGACTGCACACGAAAACGGCTATGATACGCCGTGACCCAGCCAAAGCCAAGCGATTTCGGGATGCGCCTCTGGCCTGCTGAGCAACGGCCCCAGCACGCTGAGGATGGCTCGCAGCGGATGTTCCGGGGCCGGGGGGAGGACAGGTCGCCACAGCGATTTAACAAAAACGTACATCCGGCCCATCGGCGGACAAAAACGTAGCTTTCCACCGCCGGAAACCCGAGGCGTTGCGGCGCCGCACCAGACCTTTCATTTACCATAACAGCTTTTTTACCAACATGTTAGCTGATCACAAGCCGCGCGGATGCCGCGTTTGGCACCAAAATTGCGTAAGGACCACCGAAAGGCCTTGTGGCGACGTACAGCCAAAATTGTAAGACAGCGAGAAAAGGAGAACGAACGTGGGCGTGAGAACGATGGGTCTGTTGGCGGCGATTCTATGCGCGGCGCCGGGACTGGCCGGCACGGTACAGGCGGCGGAGCCCAACCACATCGACACCGGCACCACGGCGTGGATGCTGATCTCGACGGCCCTGGTGCTGTTGATGGTGCCGGGGCTGGCGATGTTCTACGGCGGTCTGGTGCGGACCAAGAACGTCCTGGGCACGATGATGCACAGCTTCGCTGCGATGGCCCTGATCGGGGTGCTCTGGGCGGTGTGCGGATACGCCCTGAGCTTCGGACCGAACGTGCTGGGCGGATGGTTCGGCTGGAACGGCGAGCTGTTCCTGCTGAATGGGATCGATGAGACGATCATGGCCTCGGGCATCCCGGAATACGTATTCGCGATGTTCCAGGGCAAGTTCGCGATCATCACGCCGGCCCTGATCGCCGGAGCGTTCGCCGAACGGGTGCGATTCCGCGGGTACTGCTTCTTCATCGTGCTCTGGAGCCTGCTGGTATACTGCCCGCTGTGCCACTGGGTCTGGTCGGAAGAGGGATTCCTGTTCAAGCTGGGGGCAATCGACTTCGCGGGCGGCACGGTGGTCCACATCTCCGCCGGCATCAGCGGCCTGGTCGCGGTGCTGTATCTGGGGGCGAGGCGAGGCTACCCGCGGACCGCGATGCACCCGAGCAACCTGGTCATTACGCTGATCGGTGCGGGCCTGCTGTGGGTGGGCTGGTTTGGATTCAACGCAGGCAGCGCGGTCGAAAGCGGCCTGACCACGGCGAGGGCGCTGACGGTGACGCAGGTGGCGGCGGCGGCTGGGGCGCTCACGTGGATCATCATCGAAGCCTTCCACCACGGCAAGGCGACGAGCCTGGGCATCGCCAGCGGCATCCTGGCCGGTTTGGTGGCTATCACTCCGGCCGCCGGCGTGGTCCAGCCGTCCGGTGCGATCGCCCTGGGCGTCGCGGCCTCGGGCGTGTGCTACGTGGCCATCCTCATCAAGAACCGGATCGGATACGACGACAGCCTGGACGCCTTCGGCATCCACGGCGTGGCCGGAATGCTCGGAGCGGTGCTGCTGACATTCTTCATCCGCCAAAGCTGGGTCGCCAACAACGGCGGCGAGAGTTGGACAACGATGGGACAGCTTGGCGTCCAGGTCCTGGGCGTGGCGACGACCATCGCCTACGCCGGCCTGCTGACGATCATCCTGGTCGTGCTGGTGGACAAGACGCTGGGATTGCGGATGCAGCCGCAGAACGAAATGGCCGGGATGGACCACAGCCTCCACGGCGAGCACGGCTATGGAATGTTGAACCCGAACTGAGAGGCGCATAAAGAGCAGCCCGATCAAAGGAGACAACCGATCATGAAGATGGTGACTGCGATCATACAGCCGGACAAGTTGGACGCGGTTCGCGAGGCCCTGATCGACGCGGAGATCACGCGGATCACGGTGAGCCGGTGCACCGGGCATGGCCAGCAGCAGACCGAGGACCTCTACCGCGGCCAACGGGTGGTGCCCAACCTGATCCCGAAGGTGCGGCTGGACATCGCCTGCAACGATGAATTCGTCAAAACCACCGTCGATGCGATCCTGGCCGCGGCACGCCACGGCGAAGGACAGGTCGGCGACGGCAAGATCTTCGTCGCGCCGCTGGAAGAGTGCATCCGGATCCGCACGGAAGAGCGGGGAGGAAAGGCGATCTAAAGCGGTCAGGCGAATCAGGAAAAGGCGGAACCTTACGGGCCGGATGGCGACGGCGATTCCGTCGCCTCCGGCGGCGACGGCGTTGATTCAGCAAGATAGATGGGGCTATCAAACTCGACGCCGATTTCGTAGAGGCTCGCGCTGCCGGCCAGATACCGGCATCGGATGACCTTTCCGGTCAGGGGGCGGCAGTCGCCGTCGGGCAGTTCGAAGTTGAGGCAGCAGGCGGTGCCGGCGTAGATGAACTGGCCGATCAGGAGGGCGACGCCAAACCGGCTGAGATTGCGGGTCAGCGACGTGTAGACGAGCGGCTGAGCGCGGTCCTGGTGGAATGCCGCCTTCACGACGGTTCGATAGGGAATCCGTTCGGCCCGTCTTTGTTGACGAGCCGCGGCCCTGGAGGCCTGGGAATCAAGATCGTCAAGCCGCTGCCGGCATTCCCGTAAAGAATGCTTGAGTCTCTTCTCACGCTGCATGGTGTTGCCCACTGGGTGTTGGTGCGCGTCCGACCGCAACGCGTACTTCCCAACTATCGTCACGGACAGCCGGACAGCTTTAACGTTCTGACAAGCCACAATAAACAAATCCCGGCAAATGGAACACAAAAACGTAGCCGCTTCAAAGCATATTACACTTTTGTCGCCGCCCATCCAACGCAATGCCGCCGCCAACATCTCATAAACCCATTCTCCGCAATCCTTTCCGATCGCCCGTCCGCGATGGCGCGCGGATTGCATCCTTGAGTGGCAATCCGCACGTCGTGTGCGGCAAGACTTTTTTGCATGTTGGAGACAGTGCAGCCATGAGACGCAGAAGCTTCTGGACGTGGGTGGCGGTGGCCTTGGGACTCCTGGCCTGTCCGGGGGTCTGCTTTGGCCAGTCGGACGAGCCAGTGGACGTTTCGGCCCTTCTGACGGATCACGGAATTGCGATCAACACAGCCTGGGTACTGGTGACCGCGTTCCTGGTCTTCTTCATGCAGGCGGGATTCGGAATCCTCGAGGCCGGGCTGGTGCGGGCCAAGAACACCTGCAACATCCTGATGAAGAACTTCCTGGACTTCGCGTTCGCCGCCATCGCGTTCTTCGCCATTGGATACGCATTGATGTACGGCGACGGCAACGACTTCTTCGGCGCCAGCGGGTGGTTTCTGATCGGGCTCGAGGAAAACGCGGGCCTGCCGATCTGGGTGTTCTGGCTGTTCCAGGTGGTCTTCTGCGGAACCGCGGCGACCATCGTCTCCGGCTGCGTGGCCGAACGCATGAGGTTCCAGGCGTACCTGATCTACTCGGTGCTGATCAGCATGTTCGTCTACCCGATCGTCGGCCACTGGGTCTGGGGCGGCGGATGGCTCTCGCAGCTGGGATTCACCGACTTCGCCGGCAGCGGCGTGGTTCACGCGGTGGGCGGATTCGCGGGGCTGGTCGGGGCGATGATGCTGGGCCCGCGGATCGGCAAGTACAGCCGCGACGGACGGCCTCGCGTGCTCGCCGGCCACACCATCCCGCTGGCCGCCCTGGACGTATTCATCCTGTGGTTCGGATGGTACGGCTTTAACCCCGGCAGCACCCTGGGACTGACCGGCGGCAACGCCGCCCTGGCGGGCATGGTGGCGATGAACACGACGCTGGCCGCCGCCGCCGGAGCCATCAGCGCGATGTTCGTGGTCTGGTCCCTCTACGGCAAGCCGGATCTCACGATGACCATGAACGGCCTGCTGGCCGGGCTGGTGGCCATCACCGCCCCATGTGCAGCGGTTAGCCCGGTCTCGTCGATCGTGATCGGCCTCGTGGCCGGCATTCTGGTGGTCGCGGGCGTCCGGCTGCTGGACAACCTGAAGATCGACGACCCGGTCGGCGCCTGGTCGGTGCATGGGCTCAACGGAATCTGGGGCGTCCTGGCGGTGGGATTGTTCGCCACCGAGGGCGGCGTCCTGACCGGCGGCGGTGTTCACCTGATCGCCATTCAGGCCCTCGGCGCAGCCGCGATCGTGGCCTGGACGGTGGTGACGATGGTGGTGGTCTTCGGCGCGATCAAGGCCACGGTCGGCCTGCGGGTCAGCGGCGACGAGGAGCTGCGCGGCCTGGACATCGGCGAACACGGCCAGGAGGCCTACGCCGGCTTCGAAATCTTCGTGACCACTTAGCGGGAGCCAACCCAACAAGGCGACTATTCAGGAGTGACAAGCAATGAAGCTGATTATAGCGATGATCCAACCGCACAAGCTCAACGACGTCAAGCAGGCCCTCTTCCGGGCGGAAGTGCACAAGATGACGGTGAGCAACGTCCTGGGCGCGGGCCAGCAGAAGGGATTCACCGAGATGTACCGCGGCGTGATCGAGGAGGTCAACCTGCTCAAGAAGGTCCGCCTCGAAATCGCGGTCAACGAGGACTTCGTCGAGCCGACCGTCAACGCCATCATCGAAGGGGCCCGCACGGGCGATATCGGCGACGGCAAGATCTTCGTACTCGACCTGCCGGACTGCATTCGCATCCGCACCGGCGAACGCGGAAGCGAGGCGATCGGATGAGCCGGATGGAAGCCCAGGTCATTCGGAGGACGAGCCATGAACACGTTGCGGGCGAACGAGTATCTGGACTGCGGGTGCCTCAGCCGCGGGCAGATGGCCAGGTTCCTGAGGTACGTGCACGATCAGGAGCAGGATTTCCTGCGGAAAATCTACCGGGAGAACCGCTGCGGCGAATCGGCCGCGTACCGGCCCGCTGAAACGCCGGCGACGCCGCGACTGATCCCGGTTCGGTAGCAAGCCTCAATCACGGGCAAACTTCTCGCTGCCTTTGTTTGCCCGAAAGGGCGGACCCACGCCCCACGTTCACCCCGGTCGGCGACCCACCGACCGGGGGCTTTTTTTCACCGCGGCGGCCCGCCCGCCGGCAAGCTCAAAGCCGGTTCCGGCTGAGGACCAACCGCAAACGTAACATCGCTGCCGGGAGGGTATGGCCTGACAAGGGCAGGTGATCCGCCAAAGACGCGCGATGCGCCGGCAACGTCCCTCTCCCGACCGCCATTGTCGGCGAGATCATGACCGACGCTGTAGACGACAAAGCCGTTGGCGCGGGCCTGGTATCGCAGCGGCTTGCCGTCGAATGGATCCTCCGGCACGGCATCGAGGAACTCGGGAACCAAGGCATCAAGCGTCTCGGGATACCGGCCGTGGGCAAGACGATA
>JAAYCJ010000074.1 GCA_012729815.1 Phycisphaerae bacterium
AGCCGCGTAAGCTCGATCCTCTCCACCTCGAAAAGGTAGATCTCGGAGCTCTTGTCGGTGGCAAACCCCTTCCGCCCGTAACTGAAACCGATGTACCGCCCGTCATCCGAAATGTCCGCCCGGTTGTACTCGTCGCAGCCGCCCGCCAGCAGCGCCGCCGCGACCGCAGCCGCCCAGATGCATCTCTGCACCATATTACCGTCCTCCAACTCGCCCAAAGCTCCAACCCTCCGCACTGACCATTGTAAACCGCGGCAGCGGCGAGGGCCATACCGTTGGGCGGCTTGGCGATTGCCGACCGTCGCCGGAGCGTTTATAATACAACAAGGGGCGATCACGGGTGGAGGATCGCCTGACGGCTTTGTACGGGTGCGACCATGCCGGCCAATCTGACGCCTGACTATCAGAAGGCGGAAACCGCCTATCGAGAGGCGACCAGCCCGGAGGAAAAGCTCGCCGCCCTCGAACAGATGCTCGCCACCATCCCCAAGCACAAGGGCACCGAGAAGATGCAGGCCGACATCAAGAGCCGCATCGCCCGCATGCGAGCCGCCCAGGCGTCGACCAAGAAGGCCAAGCACTTCGACCCTTACCACGTCGAGCGATCCGGAGCCGGCCAAGCCGTCCTGATCGGCATGCCCAACGCCGGCAAGAGCGCGATCGTGGCCGCGCTGTCCAACGCCCCGGTCGTGGTTGAAAGCTACCCGTTCTCGACCCACGTACCGGTGCCCGGCATGGCGAATTACGAGGACGTGCAGATCCAACTGGTGGACATGCCGCCGTACACCGACCAGGGCTTTCCGCCCGGAATGCCGGGCGCCATCCGCAACGCGGACGTCATCTGCCTCGTTATCGACGGCTCAGCCGCCGATTCGCTCGATCAGCTCGACCTCGGACTGCGGCTGCTCGAGGATCGCAAGATCATGCCCGCCCGTCCGCACGCGGACGCGAAAGCGGAAGAGCAAGCCTCCGACGAGGCGTTGGCCGAGCAGGACCAGGTCGTCTGGGAAAAACCGCTGCTGGTGGTCGTGACCAAGCGAGACCTGTTCGCCGGGCAGGACGAAGTTGCCGCCACCCTCCACGAACTCTATCCGGACCTCGAGTTCCTCGCCGTCTCCGCCAAGAGCGGCGAAAACCTCGACCGCCTCCTCGCTCGCATCTGGCAGCTTCTGGACGTCGTGCGCGTCTACGCCAAACCGCCCGGCCAGAAACCCGACATGGACCGCCCGTTCACCCTCAAGTCCGGCTCCACCGTCCTGGACCTCGCCCGCGAAATCCACCGCGACTTCGCCGAACACCTCAAGTTCGCCCGAATCTGGGGCGAAAACAAATACGCCGGCCAGCAAGTCCCCAGAGACTACCTCCTGGAAGACGGCGACATCCTCGAAATCCACGTCTGAAGCACCACAGCCTTCCAATCCGTGCCCTGTCTTCCCACCTTCCGCCCGCCGAGTCACTCGTAGGCCGATGGTTCCGCGGCAAACCCGCAGGTTCACCCACCATCCTCTATTCCTTGAGTGCATCTGCCCCTCGTAGTTTCCAGTACTTCCGCTTCGGCCCGTCGGCTTCGTCGTAGATCGACCAGCGATAGCTCCACGGCGGCTCGATCAGTGTGTGGTGCGTTGCATCATCGCGGCCGAGGGCCGTGCCGGGACAGTGGACGATCCAGCCACCAAGTTTCACAACACGCTCGAATTCCCGCAACTCACCGTCAAGCCGCCAGCCGAGGGCGTGAGACGTGATCAGCACGTCGGCGAAGCCATCCGGCAGCGGAATCGCATCGAGAAAACCATCGACCACGAAAAGGGTCCCAAGCTCCGCCCGACAGGCCTTCTCCCGCATGAACGCCCGAAGCCGGGTCACTGGCTCGACGGCAAAGACGCACTGCGCGGTCCTCGCCGCCTCCATCGCCACCCGTCCGGTACCGGCCCCGCCGTCAATCACCACCTTGTCCCGCAGATCAACGATCCCGGTGATCTCGCCAAAGTCCCAGCCGTGGAACGCCAGACCGTCGTACACCTCAGGATATTTGTTGTAAACCAGCAGATCGTCGATCCCAGCCAGCAGCGTGCACGCGCACCGCGACACCTCCGCCTCCGAACCGGCCGGACCGAAGCGGGATTTGATCTGCCCGACGAAACCCGCCACCGCCGGGCACTTCCTGGTCAGGAAGCTCTCGATGTACGGACGCGCCCACAACACAGCCGCCAGCTCCCGCTCCGGCGCATAACCCGGCAGATAACCGATCTGAAACTCCTCCAGCAAAAGCAGATCGTCGATCCCGAACTCAACGAGTTTTGACAGCTTGCAGGGCGACATGACACGCACCTACTTCCTCTCCGCGATCATTCGCACAAAACCCAGATACCGCCCCTGATCGGCTCGAAGCTGGGCCAGTTCGTCGGCGGACTCGCCGGGACGGTTCTCCCGGCCGGACGCCAGCATCATCTCCAACCAGCGGACCCAGTACTCCCAGCCGTCGGGTACCGCCTCGCACGATCTGACCTCGAGCCCCCGACATCGCTCCCAGTGCCGCCGCCACCACGCGACCGACTGCACCCAGTGCCACTCCTCGTCCAGATGATCCGGGCGCGGGTGCGGCACCTCTTGCGGTGACGCGGGCGAGACGATGCCGATTTGCCCGCCGCGCTTGAGCAGCTTGAGCATGTGGAACTCCAGATAGTGCACGTCGGTGCCATAGTAGTGGTAGCTGTCAAGGCTCACGACCGCGTCAAAAAACTCGTCAGCGTACGGCAGAGCGCGCGCCTCAGCATGAATGGGAAACACGCGATCCTCCAGCCCGGCCTCGCGCACCCGCCGCCAGTTCTCGGCTGCGGGAATCCACAGGTCCGTCGCCCACACCTGCACGCCGAACTCCCTGGCCAGAAAGATCGAACTGAGGGCCTTGCCGCACCCCATGTCCAGCACCCGCATCCCCGGCTGCAGGTCCATCACCTCGCACAACCACTCGGCCAGCCACAGCGCGTTCGGCCCCATCTCGTTGGCGACCACCCATTCCGCGTCATATGCACTCGCCCGCCCGAACCGCTCTACCGTCAAAAGCTCCTGAAGCTCCCGCTTTGACATGGTCATAGAGATTCTCCGGATACTACTGGATTGCCGTCAGCCATCATAACAACATTGCCGGCGTCGGGTGCTGGCAAGTCCTTTCCTCGCCAACGCGCCTCAGCGTGACCGCTTCTGAATGGCTCATCCGCCATGACTCACCAATGCCTCCGAATAAAGAAAATACCCCAGCTTCCGCGGCAGCCGCGACGACGGGGTATTGTAGTGATTGTAGTAGTACCACGGAACGCGCCCATGCCCGATGATGCTCTCCGTGGCTGCCCTGCAAGCTTCCACGGCAAAGCCGCGACCGCGAAACTCCGGCATTGTGTACACGCCGAAGTCCCACGCGAAATCCTCCGGGCCGAGCACCACCTGTGCCACCGATACCAGCCGGCCATCGAGCACGTATCCAAACGCCTCGTACGTGTCCGAACTCTTCGACGACAATCCCCACGACGGCCCCGGCCATCGAAGCCACTGCCCCCAAACGTCCTGGTCCTCTTTCTGTATGAGACGCACGTATGCTCCGGTAGGACGGCCGGACCACGACGCCGCATCGCAATACCAATGAAAGTAGTGCGACCATACGGACACCTTAAGCGACTCAGCCACCGTGCTCAGCGGCTCGTAGTTCGCCACGTTCCGCACCGTCGCCCGTTCCTCATCTCTGGCCCCGCGAACAAACCACAACTCCTGCTGACCGTCGCCCTCGCGGGCGATCTCGGCAAAGCTCTTCCGGTTGCACGACGCTTCGGCCTTCTCCACGAGTGCTTCAGGCACCGACAGCACCCATCCCTGACCGTACGTCATCATGGCAACAGAATCAGGGGCCAAAGGCCACGGCCTCCTCACGTCTCCCGTTGAACGTGGAATGGGCACCACATGTCGGCCGCCGTCCCGCAACTGCGAGACCGAACACCCAAGGCTCGCCGCCCAGCATCGATCAAGGAATTCAATCGTTCGGTTCAAGACGCCTCTCCTGCCCGGCTTGGTCCGCGACGGCCATCGAGAAAGCGACCTTTTCATCGCCGTCGGGTGCGACGAATCCGTCCTCATCCGCAAAGCCGACAGCCCTGTGGAACGCAATCGACGCCTGGTTATCCCGGTGCGTCATGGATCGGATCACACTTGCCCCACGCGAGCCCGCGAACCGGATACATGCCCGCACGAGCACTCGGGCAATTCCCAACTTCCGGTGATCGGGATGAACCGTCAGACCGACCACCATTCATTCGTCGTCGGTGTCCCGCATCGGCTCGATCCGGCACACCCCGCGCACGGCCCCGGATTGCCTTCCCACGAAAAAGCCTTTCGCAGCGAAATTCGGTCGGCCGATCTCTGCGCCCAGATCCCGCTTCCTCGCCTCGACCCGTTCCGTATCCGGCATCTGGCCCCACGCGATGATCTCCAGAAGTGCGAGATCCCGGATGGTCGCATCATCAGCCTGCGTCAATAACTCCACGGTCAGCTCGGTCACTGTCGGTCTCCTTCAATCATTGGCTCAACAACCCACACGTACTGCCCCGGAAAGCCCTGATGCTCGCCCGGCCCGTATTCCCGCCCTCTTGCACCGTGGCGGCCCATCACCGCCGACCGCCAGAACCGATCCGCCGTTCCGCCCGGCCACGTCGTCGTCATCCATCGGCCGGGAAACCGGCCAAACAGCAACTCCACCGCCCGCGTCCCCAACCCTTTCCGCCGGTGACCGCGAAGAACGAAAAACTCCTCGATGAAATGGGTCGATACCGCCGTCTTCCCATCCGGCCCTGGCGGTTTGCGGTTCAACTTGGCCAACGCGAATCCCACCAGTTTCCCATCCTCTCGAAACAGCAGCGGCACGCAGCTCCGGTCTGAGAAGAACTTGTCCAGCGGCTCCCCCCAATCGATCACACCATCCGGCCCAGGCTCCGCTCCGCCCTCGTAGAGATGCAGTTGCAGCAGCCTCTCGACCAACAGCCTTTCGTGCGTCTGTGCCCGTTCGATCGTCAGCGTCATGCCACAGCCTCCGTTTGCGTCGAACATATCGGCTTCGCGACGAAATACCCGCGTACCGGCTGGCCTTTGGGATACTCCGTCGCCGGACACAGGCCAAACCCGAGCGCGTGCCACATCGGTATCGCCTCCTTCTTGTCCTCCGAACTCCACGCCCGCAACTGGTACACCTTGCGCTCCCGGCACCTCATCTGGGCCATCTGGATAAGCCGCCGGCCAATCCCTTCTCGCCGCACGCTCTCCTGAACCTCGATAATGTCGATGAAACCCTCGTCAGCGCCGTTCAGCGGCGCCGGCAGCGTCCGCCATTGTACGGAAATGAATCCCCCGATCTCGCCACCGCGCGACGCGATGAGGGTGAAACCATCATCCAGATGTATCGATCCGTGCCTCACCCATTTCCATTTCTCAAAGATCGACGATGCATCGTGTGCGTTGGCCTGTGAAAAGTCAAAATCACGCATCTCCATTGGACTCATCCTCACATGGGACCCAGACTTGTCGCTGGCCTTCTGCTTCTGCATTCCCGCGCCCCAAAGGCAGGGTGGCCCGGCCGCGCCCCGCCAAGGGCGCGGCCGGACCGCACGTGAGACGATCGCCTAACGGCAAACCTCCTCACGCTTACCCATTGACGCTTCTACCTTCACCATACACCTCCTTTCCGCCCGAAAGGGCAAACAGATTTCGACCGACCGTCGGTCATTGACCCAAAGCGCGCTTTTCCGGATATAGCCGATCCAGTGGAAACGCCGGCCTTGCCAGCGGCCGGACGGCCAACGACATCAGGGCCACTTCGCTGTCGTCGCCCGCGATCCGATTCGTGCGGACGGCGCTGCACCGACGACAGCGATGCACCACCGACCATTCGCCGTTCGGCTGCACCCACACCGCGATGGGCTCCATCAGGTCGCGGCACGGCGAGCGCCGATCGCCCGGCCGAAGGTCCAGGTGGCGGCTCCAGAGGCACCGCGGACAGTGGTTGCGATGCTCCGTGCCGTCGCCGGCCGAAGGGACGAACTGCCCGCAATGCTCGCAGACGAACGCCTCGCCCGGGCCGTCCGCGTGCGCATGCGATCGTGAATATCGCTTCAAGGTTCTCTCCTTTGACTTGCTCTCGCGTATATCGCCAACGTCGCTGCGCACCAATCACAATGGGCTGCATAGGCGTCCTTTCGTCACAAGACTTCGTTTTCGTTCTATGCGCAAACCATCCCTGTCAACGTCGCGCCGGGCCTACAAGGCGACCAGCGGACGCACGGACGGCGTCAAACTACGTTCTGGGAAAACAACCGCCGGAAAAGATCGGGGGAAGGGGGGGAGTCTCGGTGCGATCCGATCAGCGCACGATCAACGCAAACGCATCAAAACAAAGGAACAGGATTCGGTTGACCTCAAGCCTCTCGGAGCTAGACCGACTCGACACCCAGATCGGAGGCGGCCCCATCCACGCTGTGCATGCTCTGAACACTCATCATGTGCCTCCTTTCGCAAAAGACCTGGGTTGACCAAGATGATTGTTGTATAGCATCATAACGCAGTAGAGTCAAGAGAAAAACGTAGAATTCAACGTAGCCCAGCGCAACGAACGTGACGCTTCCGGTGTTGCACTACACGCTGATCGCCAGTGATCCCGGCGAAGCTGTGAACCTGTACCGTCCCGACGAAACGCGTTCCACCGGCACGACCTTTCCATCCACGCTGACGATGACCTTGCGAGGCGCCTCGGCGCAGCAGACCGTATAGACGCTCGGCCCGTCCGCCTGGGTCAAAAACGCCGCACGCCCCTCGTCGCCCGCAGCCTCCACGATATCGACGTCGGAATTCTCCGGCACCAACGCCCAAGGCCCAACCATCGCCGCCATCTGTATCCGCCCAAACGGAACCGTGAGCGGGAACGACTTCTCCTGCAACAGCAGCCGCGCCCGCGACGGCGACTGATGATCCCACCATGCGACATTCAGCAGATACGCAATCCGCAAATCGCCCGCGTCGTACACGGCAAAGTCGGTATCCTCCGACCCCTCGATCCATCCGCGACGCCGCTCCTCGGCGAGTTGCTGCTTCGCGACGGTGCGTAGATCGTTCTCGTACGACCTGCGGACGGCCGCATCGGCTGGATACAGGTCCTGCCCGTAGAAGATGACCCTGCCGCGCCCGACTGCCCGCTCCACGCGGCCGCCGGCTCGCAGCGCCTCGCCCAGCAACTGGCGAAGGCTCTTCGACGACGGCACGTTCGACGGCTCAAACCGCTTGGTGTTGATCGAAACGTGCGGCCGGGCCAGCAAAAGCGTGCCTCCGGCTCGGACGTACTCCAACAGAGCGGCGAAATCCTTCTCCTGGAACGTATTCCAGCCGAGAAACGCCAACGCCTTGTACGTCCTAAGCACCCGCAGCGGCGCCTCTACCGGCAGCAGGTCGACCGGCCCGTACGGCGTCCCCGAATACCACCCCTGCGGCTCCTGTGGACAATCGCTGCGATAGATGCCGTCAAGCCGGCACCGCGGATAAAAGACCTTCAGCAGGTCGAAGCTCTCCTCCGGCGGGCCGAACCGCATCGACTCCGCCTCCTGGGCCCACACCCGTCCGCGGGCAAAACACGTCCAGCCGCAGTCCCGGCCCTGCAGCACCCCGATCGGCGCACGCAGCGTCCCGCGCCGCTCGTGCGTCTCGATAAACCGCCGCACGATCGCATGCGCCTCCCGATGCCCGCTGCACGCCGCGCCGAACCGATCCTCGCGGGCGTACAGGTTCTCCATCCGGTACAACCCCTCCTCCGTGTTGATCTGCGTCACGCCCTGCAGATAGCAGCACGCCAGCGACAAAAAGTACCGCCGGAAGTGCGCCGGATCGTCCAGCGGCGTGCTCGACCACTGCACGGCCAGGTGCGCCCCGAACTCACTCTTGCCGTACGCCCGAGCCGCTCCGCGAACCGAAGCCAGCACCACGTCCTCGGCGCTGTACATCGTCTCCGCCCCAAGAAACTCCAGACCCGCCTGATAGAAATACCGAAACAACGCCGAAGGCCCGGTGTGCCGGGTCGAATACCGGGCGATGTACCGCAGCCGCTCGACGAACGTCTGCGCCCCGGTCCTCATGTCCTCGTGAGCGACGGTGTTCTGAAACAGGAAGTATCGCCATTGCTCCCGGACGGGGTGAACCCCCGGCTCGATCCCGTCGGGATCCTTCGAGCGATGAAAGATGTCGCCGAAAAGCGGATCGTCGGTTCGCGAGCCCCAGTAGTTGAACGCCCCGTCGCACTCGTGCGACTGACGGCCGACGAAGTTCGGCCCCGCAAGAAGCTCGACCGGCGGGTTGACGTCCTTGCCCGGCAGCTCCCGGCCGTCGACCATGTGAGCATACCTCACGCCAAGCCGATCCAGCAATCCGCGGGCAAACGTCCACGCCTCACGGTCGAACACACGCGACCCGCACCACCGATACACCGGCCGAAACGTGACAAAGTTGCCGATCCGATGCGCCATGTACCACTTCAGGTACGCGCCAAAAGCCTCCACCGTCTGCGGCACATACACCGCGTCGCCGGTCCCCAGCAGCACGTCCTGGCCGCCCTTGACCACCGTCCGCTCGATCGACACCGTCTCAGACCGCTTGCCGTCGGTCAGCTCAATGCGCTCAGCGAGCTGATCTGCGGACAGGTGGACCACGCCAAGCCCTCGCTCGAGCTTGAACGTCTCGCCCGTCGAAGCCCGAAGGGTGACGGTAGGGCGGTTCACCTCGACGAGGATCGGCGTCGTCTGACCGGCCACGCCATACTCCGGCACCGCCGCGATCTCGAAGTCGCGGGCCGTCTGCGAAACCATCTCCGCCCGTCGAAGCACGTACACCGGGGCCGTCGGGTAGTCAGCCAGCAGCGTCAGTTCCAGCCGATTGACGCCCGCCTTCAACACCTGCTCGGGAATCGCGAACTCGACGTCCGGGTCCCGCACGATCGGACAGAACACCGGCCCGCGAAAAACCTCCCGCCGATTAACCGTCAGGCGAAACTCCGGCCACTCCTTGCGAGACAGGTTCTCGCCAAGCCAGTTGCGATGCGGATGATAGTTCGACTCCGGCCGAAACGGGCTGATCAGGTTACCCTCCCCGGGCACCACAAGCTGCGGCGTGGCGAATCGTACCAAACCGCGGAACCGGTATCCGCCCACTCGCACCAGGATACTCGCGATCTTCTCGATCCCGGTCAGGCGCTTGCTCAAGGTCGTCCACCCGCGCGTCCCGGACGCAACGTCGAGGGCCACCACGCGGTCGGGCTTCTCGTACACGTCATCGCCGTGCCGGCCGCCCTTGTGGTGATAGATCTCCAACGCCGCCCGCGCCCACCCGCCTTCGTCGATTCGGAGCCCCTCGGGACGAACCTGGACCGAAAACTCCAGCGACTTGCAGCGTCTGGGTATCTCGTTGCTGGGAATCCGAAAAAACGCATTGCGCTCGAACGGCTCGCCGCGCCCTTCCAACACCAGGCTGTATTCCTCGCCGCACATCGCGTCGCGGCGCAAGGCGTCCTCGATCGACCGGTACCAGATCAGCGGCTGCTCCGGTTCGCACCGCTCCCGCCACGCCAGACCCGCCTCGCCCACGATCCGCAGGGCGAAACGGCGTGGAAGCCCTTCGCCGGACCGCCGGTCATGCCGATACGCAATGGCAACCGATTCGCCGGGACTCAACACCAGATCGCCGTCCGCATCGGTCGGACGCGTGGCGACAGGGATTACCAGCCGCTGACGCGTGGTAGCTTGCATCGCTCATTCTCCGGTAGTGAATGCACTGTTTTGGCGGTAGTGTGTCCGCGTCCGCTCCGAGTTTCAACCGAAATGCGACGCCAAACGCAAAAGCCCGCCGCCAAACGGCGACGGGCTTTGGATGATGAATGATCGTCAGATGCCCGGTTACTTGAGGAACAGCTCAATCACCGGTACGGTCACGTTGGGCTTCTTGACCGGCAGATGGAGCGTCACCGTCTTCCGGTCGATGCTCTCGATCGCCGTCTGGTGCGGCGGCGGCTCCGCCATCTTGACCTCCGACGCGTCGTGCAAAAGCTGGGCGTACTCGATCTTCCCCGCCAGACCGTCCAGGTGGAGCTGGATGAACGGCCACGCGAATACGTGGCAGTACAGACGCTTGGTGTCCGGGTTGTACGTCAGCCGGCAATCCGTCGGGGCCGCAAAACCCTTCGGCGCCGCCGTGCAGCCGTAAATGCTCCGGCTGTGCCGCTTCATCCACTCGCCCATCCCGCGCAGGCGGTCCAACGCCCGCTCGTCAAACTCCCCGCGCCCCGTCGGCCCGACGTTCAGCAGCAGGTTGCCGCCCTTGCTCACCGTATCCACCAGCATCTGAACCAACTGGTCGATGCTCTTCCACGACTCCTCGTCCCGGTGATACCCCCACGACCCGGAGAACGTCTGGCACGCCTCCCACACCACCGGCTGACCGTCCACCGTCACCCACTCCCGCGGCTGGAACTGCTCGGGTGTCTTGATGTCCCAGCCGTCCGCCAGGTCAAGCCGGTCGTCGAGAATCACCTGCGGCTGAAGCTCGCGGACCATCTTGTACAGCTTCTCGCTGCCCCAGTCCTGCCGACCCTTGCCGATGTATCCCGGCCGCGACGGATAGCTGAAATCGAACCACAACACGTCGATCTTGCCGTACTCG